>SHUX01000028.1 GCA_009694475.1 Thermoleophilia bacterium | reverse complement strand
GCGACGAGCCCGGCGACGTCAGAGCCGGCAGCAAGCGCAACGACCTGTAGGTCGGCGTGGGCCGCTGCAACTTCCAACGCCTGCATGCCAATCGAACCGGTCGCTCCAAGGATGGCGAGGCGTTTCATCTCGTCACATGGTGCCAGTCGATGAGGCAGTCCGGTCACACAAGGGCGTGAGCCGTGTCACTACGGGGGGCGATCCGGGGCCGCTCGTGATCCAGGGAGGACATGACAAACCCCGGTTTGTCATGTCCTCCCTGGATCCACGCCACTCTAACCTCGCGCGCTTAGGTACTTGGGGGGACACCACAAACCGGGGTTTGTCATGTCCTCCCTAGAGATACGTAATCGCCCACAGCGCGCACAGCGCGACGGGAGCGGTGATCAGCATCGCGTCGATGCGGTCGAGTACACCACCGTGGCCCGCGAGCAGCGTGCCCGAATCCTTGACACCGAGGTCGCGCTTGACAAACGATTCCAGCAGGTCGCCAAACGGTCCCGTCAGAGCAACCACGAAACCCACAATCAAGGCGTCGACAATGCCGACGATGTCCTGGCCGTAGAGCACCCACCAAACAATCGCTGTGCCGACGATGATGCCCGCAATGAAGCCCTCAACGGATTTTCCGGGCGAGATCGCTGGTGCCAGTTTGCGCCGGCCGATCATCCGCCCAATCGCGTAGGCGCCGATGTCCGCCCCCCAAGTACCGAGCAGTACCGCCAGCACGAGCGTAAATGACGCGTCGCGCAAGACGACTACCGCGCCAAGGCCAACCCCAACCCAGACGACACCAAAGATGGTGACGGCCATGCTCGTCAGGGACGAGTAGTCCTCGTGCGGCGAGGCCGCCGCCAAGATGAAGGTGACGAGCAGGATCGGAGCGAGCAGCAACAGCATTCCCGGTACACCATCAACCGCGGCCGCCAGAATCACCGCTACTGCCCCAACGTAGCCGGCGATCATGACTGGGCGTTGCTCGCGCGCCATCGTCCACAACTCGTGCAGCGCCAACACAGCGACGACGACAGCAAGGCCGACCAGCCACCAACTGCCGAGCCAGAGCACAAGCAGCGCCAGTGGCAGCAGGATCGCTACGACCAGCACGCGGCTCGCTAAGTTACCCACCCTAAACCTCGACCGACCACACGAGCGTCACCGACCGCCGAACCGGCGGCCACGCGTCGCGTACTCGCTGAGGGCCTGCTGCAGCGCCTCGGGACCAAAGTCAGGCCAGAGCGTGTCTGGAAAGGCGTACTCCGCATAGGCTGCATGCCAAAGCAGAAAGTTCGAGACGCGCTGTTCCCCAGAGGTCCGGATCACGAGATCGGGATCGGGCAGATCGGAGGCGGCGAGTCGCACCCGAATCGCGTTCTCATCGATCTCGTCGGAGCGCAGACCGTCTTCGACAATGCGTCGACAGGCATCGACAATCTCGGCACGGCCACCGTAGTCGAAGGCAACGAACAGGTCGAGCCGCTCGTTGTCCTTCGTGCGATCCTCCATGTCGTCCATCAGGGTACGAATCCGCTCCGACACGCGGTCACGACGGCCGATGAAGCGGATCCGGACGCCCTGTCGGTGGAGATCCATAAACTCGCGCTCGATCGTGCGCGCAAACAAATCCATCAGGCCACTAACCTCATCGTCGGGTCGCGTCCAATTCTCGGTCGAGAAGGCATAGACCACGAGCGAGCGAATGCCCAAGTCGGGGGCGGCCTCGACAGTCCTTCGTAGCGCGCGGACACCGGCGTGGTGGCCGCTCAGCGTGGGCAGGCCGCGCAGCTTAGCCCACCGCGCATTGCCGTCCATGATGATTGCGACCGAAGTTGCCGTGGACGGCACGAGACGACCCGTCTCGGGGCGGCGAATACTGCGGATGCGATCGAGAATGGCCACGGCGCTAGAGGTGCAGGTGCGAACCTACGGACGCATCGTACCGGCTACGCACGATGCGCGCCGGACTCAGACTTCCATGACGTCGGCTTCGCGCTGCTTGAGGGCGGCGTCAATCTGTCCGACATGCTCGTCTGTGAGCTTCTGCACCCGCTCTTCAGCGCGATGAATATCGTCTTTACCGACATCGCCTTCGAGGGCGTGCAGATCGGCCATCACATCGCGGCGGATATTACGAACCGCGATCTTGCCTTCCTCGGCAAGCCCACGCACGATCTTGACAAGCTCCTTGCGTCGCTCCTCCGTCAGCTGAGGAATCGAGAGGCGGATGACCTTGCCGTCGTTACTCGGGTTGATACCCAAGTCGCTCTCGAGGATCGCTTTCTCGATGTCCTTGAGGGCGTTGACGTCGTAGGGGGAGATCAGAAGCGAGCGTGGATCCGGCGATTGCACACCCGCCAGCTGGTTGAGCGGCGTCGGCGTACCGTAGTACTCGACGACGATGCGCTCGAGGAGCTGCGGTGTCGCCCGCCCGGTGCGCACGGTCTGAAACTCGTGACGCGTCGCCTCGACGGACTTCGTCATTCGTTCTTTTGCATCATTGACTAGATCGTCGACCATCGCTGCCTCCTTGGTACACGGCAGAGTGTGCCACACCGCACCTAGACGGACTGCGGATCGACGTCGACGACGACGCGCGCATCGGCTGCTCGCAACGACGTATGCCGATCGGCTAAGACAGCATGGATGGCTCGAGCGGCGTGCTCGGCGCGCTGGGTGCGAAGCAGCAGGTGGGCTCGATAGCGATCACGGAGACGAAGCAGCGGAGCGGGCCCCAGCACGTCGTCATCGGGCACCATCAACGCCAGCGCATCGGCGAGACCGTCGAGGAACACCATCGGAGCGTCGGCGACCGGTGCATCGACAACGACACGAACGAGGCGACTAAACGGTGGATAGCGGAGTGCCTCGCGCCGTGCGAGCTCGCCATCCAAAAACTCGTCGACCGCATGCCTCGACGCCAACCGGACAACACGCTGCGCCGGATCCCAGGTTTGCAGGATGACGCGACCACCCGAACCCTCACGGCCCGCACGACCTGCGAGTTGGGCGAGCAGTGCGAATGAACGCTCCTCAGCGCGGAAATCGGGCATCGCGAGACCGAGATCGGCGTCGATCACGGCGGCCAGGCGCACATCCGGGAAATCGTGGCCCTTGGCCACGATCTGCGTGCCAACAAGCACAGCGCGATCGGTCGCGGCAAACGTGGTCAAGACCTCCTCGAGCGCACCCACGCGCGCGGCGACATCGCCATCGAGCCGCAGCACCGTCAGCCCACTGAAGCGCTCGGCAATCTCGCTCTCGAGTCGCTCGGTGCCAGCGCCGATCCGCGTGATATCAACCGCACCACAGCCGGGGCAGCGGGTTGGCGACGGCTCGCTGTGGGCGCAGTGGTGGCAGACAAGTCGCGGCGGGTGCTGATGCAACACCAGCGACACGTCACACGAGGGGCAGCCAAAGCCGCGACCGCAGGCACGGCAGTGCAACGCGAGTGCGGCACCCCGTCGGTTGAGCAGGATCATCGCGCGCCCGCCGTTGCGCTCGAGATCGCCGAGTGCGCTGGCGAGCGTCCGCGAGAGTGGATAGTGGCCGTCGCGGGAGAGGTCGACGATCTCAACGGGCGGCAGCTTGCCGCCCACGCGGGTTGGTAGCTTGATGTGCTCAAGCGCGCGCCAGGCCTCGGGTCGCGGAGTCGCCGAGGCAAAGACGACGGCGGCGTTGGCTGCTCGGGCGCGCATCAATGCCACCGTACGAGCGTCGTAGCGCGGATCAGATTCCTGCTTATACGCGATCTCGTGTTCCTCGTCGACGACGATCAGACCGAGGTCGCGCATCGGCGCGAGGATCGCCGAACGCGCGCCAACGAGTACCCGCGCCTCGCCCGCTTCGAGTCGTTGCCAGACGCGTGCGCGCTCGCCCTGTGCGAGACCAGAATGCAGCACCTCGACGAGACTGCCAAAGCGGCGACGCACCCGCGCTGCGGTCTGCGGCGCCAGTGCGATTTCGGGCACGAGGATGATCACGCCCCGCCCCTCTCCCAGCGCATAGGCCGCGGCGCGCAGGAATACCTCGGTCTTGCCCGAGCCAGTCACGCCATACAGCAACAACTCACGGCTGCCCCCACCGCTGTTAGCGACCGCCTGTTCGAGCCGTTGAATCGCCACGACCTGATCTGCATTTGGTTCGAGCGACGACTCGAGTTCCGGCTTGGGCGCGTCGATCTCGACCAGCCTCCCAGCGGCCAGCAACTTGCGAACCGCAGCGGGGGTCGAGCCCGAACGGGCTGCGATGTCGCTGAGTGGTCCAGATGCATTGGTCGCAGCCGCCACAATCGCGGCCTGACGTACACCCTTGACGACGGCGTCGGGCGCCGCCATCAGCCAGGGATCTGGTGGCGGCGCCTTGCCAGCAGGTGGCAGCACGAGCTTGAGTGCCCGTGCCGGCGGTGTCGCGTAGCGATCGGCGATCCGCAGTGCGAGCTCGACGAGGTCCGGCGGCACCCGCCCACCCGTATCCACTACTGGCTTGAGCGTGATACCAGCGGGAATATCGTCGTCCGTGGCTGCGCGCACCACCACACCGCGTTCCTGACGGCGGCCGAGCGGAATCTCCACGACGGCGCCAATCGGCAGCGCACCGGCGTACGTCAGTGGCCCTTTCAGTCCGCGCGTCGTAACGAGCGGGATGACGACGACTGCGCTAGAGCGCAGCGAGGAGCTCGTCGACCCGATCGGTACGTTCCCAGGTAAATTCGTCTCGTCCGAAGTGGCCATAGGCAGCACTGGGACGATAGACTGGGCGGCGCAGGTCGAGCTGCTCGAGGATCGCGGCAGGCCGCAAATCGAACACCTTTTCCACTGCTTTGACGATCTTATCCTCGTCCTGTGTGGCCGTACCGAACGTCTCGACCATAATCGAAACGGGGTGCGCAACGCCGATCGCGTAGGCAACCTGGACCTCACAACGAGCGGCGAGGCCGGCGGCGACCACGTTCTTGGCAACCCAACGGGCTGCGTAGGCCGCCGAACGGTCGACCTTCGAGGGATCCTTGCCAGAGAACGCGCCACCACCGTGGCGGGCCATGCCGCCGTACGTATCGACGATGATCTTGCGACCGGTCAGGCCCGCATCCCCCATCGGTCCACCGATCACGAAGCGTCCCGTCGGATTGACGAGCAGCAGGTCGGAGTCGGCGTTAAACAGCGACGGATCGCAGATGTCGGCGGGCAGAAGCCCTTGCACGACGTGCGTGGCCAGATCGGCCTTGATCTGAGCCTGCTCGACGGCCTCAGAATGCTGCGTGGAGATGAGCACGCGCTCGATGCCGACGG
Source organism: Thermoleophilia bacterium (assembly GCA_009694475.1). Classification (GTDB taxonomy): domain Bacteria; phylum Actinomycetota; class Thermoleophilia; order Gaiellales; family F1-60-MAGs149; genus F1-60-MAGs149. Next base: position 12,879 of record SHUX01000028.1, on the reverse strand, counting down.
GGCGCAGATAGCCACCATCCTCGGCGTACTGGACCGTCACTTGCGTCTTGCCGTCCGGGCGCAGATAGTCGAGCGTGCCGTCCTTGCGGACAGCGGCGAGACGACGGGCGAGCTGGTGGGCGAGCGTGATCGGGAGCGGCATCAACTCGGGCGTCTCGGTGCAGGCGTACCCGAACATCATGCCCTGGTCGCCCGCGCCGACCTCGTCGGCATTACTGCCATCGACGCCTTGAGCGATGTCGGGCGACTGGCGGTCGAGCGTCACCATCACACTGCAGGTATTGCAATCGAAGCCCTTGAGTGCGTCGTCGTAGCCAATGTCGCGCACGGTGCCGCGCACGAGGTCGGGAATATCGATGCGTGCGGTCGTGGTGATCTCGCCGGCGACGATCACGACGCCGGTCGTGATCAGCGTTTCGCAGGCGACGCGCGACAGTGGATCCTGCGCGAGCACGGCGTCAAGCACCGTGTCAGAGATCTGGTCGGCAATCTTGTCAGGGTGCCCCTCGGTAACGGACTCCGAGGTAAACAGCATCGAATGTTCTTGCGCCACGTTGCGCTCCTTAACAGCCGAATCGTGAAGATGCGGCGGATTATCACGCGAATGCTAACGGGCGTCTCCACGGAGCGTCGCACCTCGAGCGGGTCGTGCGGTGCCTGCTAGCCGATCGAGATAAACAACGTGGCCGCGCCGGGCGTGCCCCAGGCGACGATGCCATTGATCGCACTCGCGGATGGTAAAGGCTTGATGTCCTTGGCCACGACTATTGCCCGCAGCTGAGCAGCATTGATGTAAGCCAGTCCAGTGACGTCCGTCGGCACGCCCGCCTGACCTGTGATCGCCTGGTAGGCATCGCTACCCATGATCGACGTGGCCGGTGCGGCCGCAAGCTGTGGGGCGGTGCCAACGGCCACGATTGAGCCTCCGCGCTGCAGCGTGACGACGACCTTGGCGGGAGCGAGCCCCTGCTCCGTGGCAGCCGTCTCGAGGCGACCGGCGTCGAGCTGCTTGGCACTGGCGATCGCCGTGGCAAGCGTCGAGGCCGCAGCGGTCGGATCTTGCGGTGCCAGCAGCAGAGAGCCAGCCGGCGTGTCGCCACCAAGTGCGACCAGTGCGTGCTCGCCCGTCAGTGCCGGGATCAGACCATCCCGCAGCGAGATTCCTGTCTGCTTCTGCAGAGTGCTGATCTGCTCGGCAATCTCTGGTGACTGGGCGGCCGCTACATCGATCGCTTCGAGCAGCGTCGGGCCGAGATCGCGGAAGGCGAAGAAGCCGGTTGCTGCGGCCGGAATCTGATTGGTGATCGTGGGTACATAGGCCGTCGGGAGGCGCACACCAAGCTTCGCTAGTGCAGCCTCGTCGGCATCGCCTGCGGCAACAACGCGCAGGCCATTGCTCTCGACACGCAGCGCGAGACCAAGTCCGCGCACGTCCTTCAACGTTGCCGACAGTTGCGTTAGCGCCTGCGTCGGATCGGGCATGCCCTGCGTGCTCGACTTCGGCAGCAGCGCACCGGCGAGTTGGACGAGACCGGCAATCCGAGCCGGCGCAAGGTAGGCGACCGCGATCGAATCACTGGGCAGCTTGGCAACCGTGGCCTGGAAGGCCGGATCGTCGGCGAGTGCAGGTGCTGCACCCGACTGCGCGTCGAGCGCGCTCTGCAACGTGGCGCGCGAGGTGGCGGCAATCGCGGTCGAGCCGTTGATCGTGATCGCAAAAGCACCACGTTCCCAGACGGACGCACCCTTGATTGCCGGTCCCTGCGTAAAGCCTGCCTTGGTCAATGCGCTGGTCAAGGCAGCACCATCGGCAGCGGTTGCGACGATGACGGCGTTGGCGGAGGGATTGATGCCACCACTGAGGTCAATGCCAAGCAGACCCACGCTGAGGTCGCCACCGAGTGCCTGCATCAGTTTGGCCTGCTCCGTTGTGCCGCTGAGCCGGTCGTTAAGCATTGCGATCGCCGTGCCTCCGCCGGGCACCTTTGCGGCCAGCGCCTCAAGCGCCTGCCACGGCGCACCGCTGCGATCGGCATTGACGCTGGCGTAGGCGAGCGCTGAGGCCGGTACGGCAACCGCCCCTCTGGCCCGTTCCTCCGCGCCGGCGGAGGCGCTGCCACTACCGAAAGCCGCGATCACGGCGAACGCGAAGGCGGCGGTAACGATGGTGAGTAGGGCAATTGAGCGACGTTGCGTCATCGGCTGAGTGTACATCTGTTTTTCTCTTCGCCCACGACGGAAAAGCGGCTTACCTACAACGCTTACGCCGTGTCGTTAGAAGACTAGCGACCCGCGATACGGATCAGATTCTCAGCGAATTCGAGATCGCGCTCGGCACGAAAGCGGTTGACGCTCTCGTCGCCAGCCTCCGACTGCTCGATCCGGGCCCGCGCATCGTCGGCCTTGGCCTGGGCGTCCACCACGTCAATCGCGTCGGCGGCCACAGCACCTTCGACAAGCACGATTGCGTGCTCGCCCTGCATGCTGAAATACCCATCCGAGGTGGCGAAGGCCTTCCACTCCGAGGCCCCCACACGCACGCGTATCTCGCCGGCGTCGAGCCGAGCGACAATCGGCTGATGGCGTGGCAGCACGCCGAGCCCACCCTCCGAACCGGGCACGACGACCATCTCGGCCTCGCCCGAGAAGGCGTGCCCCTCAGGCGTAATGATCTCGCAGTGCATGGTCGCCATGGTGGTTAGACCGCGGCGGTCTTGAGGCGCTCGGCCTCGGCCACAACGTCTTCGATTCCGCCGGCCAGGAAGAAGGCCTGCTCCGGCAGATCGTCGTGCTTGCCGTCGAGAATTTCTTGGAAGCCGCGGATCGTGTCTTCGAGACGCACGTAGCGTCCGTCACGACCCGTGAAGACCGCGGCGACGAAGAACGGCTGCGACAGGAAGCGCTGGATCTTGCGGGCGCGCTGCACGGTCAGCTTGTCATCGTCGGACAACTCGTCCATGCCGAGGATGGCAATGATGTCCTGCAGGTCCTTGTAGCGCTGAAGCACGCGCTGGACGCTGGTGGCTACGCGGTAATGCTCTTCGCCAACGACGCCAGGCTGCAGGATGCGGCTGGTCGAGTCGAGCGGATCGACGGCCGGGTAGATACCCTGCTCCGAGATCGCACGCGACAGCACGGTCGTGGCGTCAAGGTGCGAGAACGTCGCGGCCGGCGCCGGGTCGGTCAGGTCGTCGGCAGGCACGTAGATGGCCTGGACCGAGGTGATCGAGCCCTTCTTCGTCGAGGTGATGCGCTCCTGAAGCTCGCCCATCTCGGTCGCCAGAGTCGGCTGGTAACCCACGGCGCTCGGCATGCGACCAAGCAGAGCAGACACCTCAGAACCGGCCTGGGTAAAGCGGAAGATGTTGTCGACGAAGAGCAACACGTCCTGACCGTCGACGTCGCGGAAGTACTCCGCCATCGTCAGACCGGACAGAGCGACGCGCAGGCGGGCACCCGGCGGCTCGTTCATCTGGCCGTAGACCAGTGCGGTCTTCGAGATGACGCCAGATTCCTTCATCTCGAGCCAGAGGTCGTTGCCTTCGCGCGTGCGCTCACCGACGCCAGCAAAGACGGATAGGCCGCCGTGCTGCGTTGCGATGTTGTTGATCAATTCCTGAATCAGCACGGTCTTGCCGACGCCGGCACCACCGAACAGACCAATCTTGCCGCCCTTGGTGTACGGCGCAAGTAGGTCGACGACCTTGATCCCGGTCTCGAGCACGGACGGCTTCGGGTCGAGGTCGGCAAACTTCGGTGGCTCGCGGTGAATACCCCAGCGTTCGCCGGTGACCGGATCGCCCTTGTCGATCGCGTCGCCGAGCACGTTGAAGATGCGGCCGAGCGTCTGCTGCCCCACGGGCACGCTGATCGATTCGCCGGTGTCGAGCACTTCGGCGCCACGCGCGAGTCCATCGGTCGAATCCATGGCGACGGCGCGGATGCGATCATCGCCGAGGTGCTGCTGTACCTCAGCCACGACAAAACCGTCTGCGGTCTGAATGTGCAGGGCCGCATAAATTGCGGGAAGCGATTCTGGGAAGACGGCGTCGACGACGACACCTTTGATTTCCACGATCCTACCGACGTTGCGCTCAGCCATGATGCGTCTTTTGCCTCGTTATTCGATGTCGTGATTGGTGACGTGCTAGATGGTCGAAAATGATTGAGTCACACGCCTACCAAGGCATTCGTGGACGTGGCGGCACCATAGCGGAAACCATTACCGACGGTAGGGGTAAGGCGCCTATACGACGAGCGCAGCAACAAGAAACGGCACGCTCAGCGCCATTGCACCAAACGCCGTCGCACCTGTCACGCGTTCCGACCCGCGTCGTGACCAGGCCAGCAACCCGATTCCCAGCATCGCCATGGCAAAGCCAACAACGCCCGCCCCCGCACTGATTGCTGGCCGCAGCGGGCGCCCGGCTGTATAAAACACGACGACGAGCACGCCAACTGCCGCCAACAGAAAAAGCACCAAGACCAAGAAGCGCAGCGCACCAGCGCGCCAGTCGACTGCGTTCACGGTGCTAGCGGGTAGGCGCAGGCCCAACCATGACCATCCGCAGCGACCTCAAGGCGAGGGTCGTGCGCGCTACACGAGGCCTGCGCGACGGGGCAGCGTGGATGAAAACGGCAGCCCGAGGGCGGCTTGATCGGACTCGGCACATCGCCCTGCAAAACAATCCGCTCGCGCGACCGCGCCAGCTTGGGATCGGCAATTGGACGCGCCGACAGCAGCGCCTTCGAGTAGGGGTGGCGCGGGTGGTTGTAGACCTGCTCCCCCTCCCCCTGCTCGACAACGCGACCGAGGTACATCACCTGCACACGATCGGCGAGCCGCCGCACGACATCGAGGTCGTGCGCAATCACAATGTAGGAGAGGCCAAGATCGCGCTGGAGATCCTCCAAGAGGTTGACGATCTGGGCCTGAACCGAGACATCGAGTGCAGAGACAGGCTCGTCGCAGACGATTACGCGCGGTTCGAGGATGATCGCCCGAGCGATGCCAATCCGCTGTCGTTGACCACCCGAGAACTCGTGCGGAAAACGGTTGTAGTGCTCGGGATTGAGGCCAACCCGCTCCATTGCCTCCTGGACCTTACGCTTGCGCTCAGCAGGCATGCCAATCGAGTGAATGTCGAGCGGCTCTTGCATCGACTGGCCGATCCGCATGCGCGGGTCGAGCGATGCGATCGGATCTTGGAAGATCATCGTCACCTGACGGCGAAAATCGCTCAGGGGTCGCCCCCGCTGGCGCGTGATGTCTTCGCCCATGAACGTGATCGAGCCAGCGTCAATATCGCGCAGGCGGACAAGGCCACGTGCCAGCGTCGTCTTGCCGCAGCCCGACTCGCCCACGATCGCAAGCGTCTCGCCCTGATGGAGTGTCAAGTCCACGCCATCAACAGCCTGTACACGTGCGACCTCCCGCTGAAAGATGATGCCCCGCTTGACGGGAAAACCAATCGTGAGGCCGGTCGCGGTGAGGATGGGTTCGCTCATGCCGAATCCTCACTACTGGCAAAACGGGCGCCCTCACGGGCACGGGTCGCTGCATCGAGATGGCAGGCGACGACCGCGCCCGATGCTGCCACCTCGGTCAGGGCTGGTGCTGGATCGGCACGGCAGACGTCCATTGCCATCGCACAGCGCGGTGCAAAACGACAGCCCGCCGGTGGGTTCATCAGGCTCGGGGGCGAGCCCACAATCTGATGCAGGCGCTCACCTGCGCGATTACGGCCGGGCAGCGACGCCAACAGACCCCAGGTGTATGGGTGTTGCGGGCGCGCGAACAATTCGTCGACCGATGCACGCTCCACGATCCGGCCGGCATACATCACAGCCACTTCGTCACAGACCTCGGCCACCACACCAAGGTCATGGGTAATCAACACGATTGCCGCATCGACCTCGCTGCGCAGATCGCGCATCAATTCGAGAATCTGAGCCTGCGTCGTAACGTCCAGTGCCGTCGTCGGCTCGTCGGCAATCAACAGCCGCGGGCGGTTGAGCAATGCCATCGCGATCATCACGCGCTGACGCATACCGCCAGATAGTTCGTGCGGATAGGTCTTGAGACGCTCCTCTGGGCTTGGAATAGCAACCGCAGCTAGGCCGGCGACGGCCAATGCACGCGCCTCGCGTCGCGACACCTTCTGATGCAGCCTGACGGCCTCTTCGAGTTGCCAGCCGATCGTCATGACGGGATTGAGTGACGTCATCGGGTCTTGGAAGATCATCGCGACCTCCGAGCCGCGCAGCGTCCGTAACTCACTGTTCGGCATGCCAACCAGTTGGTGCTCGCCCAGTTGGATGCTGCCCTCGACTGTCGCGCTCGTTGGCAAGAGCCCCATGATCGAGAGACTCATGGCGGATTTACCACAACCAGACTCGCCGACGATGCCAAGCACCTGACCAGCGTCGACCGACAGGCTGACGCCATCAACAGCGCAGACGGGACCGTCATCGGTGCGGAAGGTCGTACGGAGGTTTTTAACGGTGAGGAGAGCCATTGTCTACTCCAGCCGAATCCGTGGATCGAGGGTCGCGCAGACGACGTCCACGATGATGTTCGCGACGACGATCAGGATTGCCGAGAACAAGACAATGCCAGCCGTCGTGGGCACATCGAGCCGCTTGGCGGCCTCAACCGCGAGTGCGCCGAGACCCTGTAGGCCGAACGTCACCTCGATCAGAATCGCACCGCCGAGCAAGAGACCAAGATCGAGACCAAACATCGTCACAATTGGGAGCGAGGCATTACGCAGCGCATGGCGCACGACGACCCGCGACTCGCTGGCACCCTTGGCGCGGGCCGTGCGGACATAGTCCTCGTTGAGCGTGTCGAGCATTTGCGAGCGCGTGATCCTCACGTAGAGGGCGGCAAATTGGAGCGCCAGCACGGTCGCAGGCAGCAAGAGGTGATACAGCCAAGGCCAGGGATTGGTGATCGAAAAGTTCTCGTAGCCACTGAGCGGGAACAGCCCGTACTTGTAGGCGAGGAAGTAGAGCGCGAGGAGACCGATGTAGTAGACGGGCAGGGATTGTCCGACCAGCACGAATACCGTCGAGCCTCGGTCGAGCAGCGACCTCGGCCGAATTGCTGACAGGACACCGAAGGGGATCGAGATCAGCATCCAGATCAATGCCGCCACGATCGCCAACGACAATGTCACGGGGAAGCGACTCCAAATCAACGAGTCGACGGAACGCTGCTTGGCAAACGAGCTGCCGAAGCGCCCCAGCAGCTGATCACACTCGGCTGCCGTCGAGCCAGGACAGATGCGATCGCGTTCGTCCTGGGTCGGACCCGTTACGAGGCGGCGCAGAGTGTTGGCGTATTGCACGTAGTAGGGCTGGTCAAGCCCGAGCAGTGCCTTGACTCTCTCGATCTGCTGTGGCGATGGATTCTTGCCGGCATAGAGTCGAGCAGGCGAAATATTTGACTTCCATGTCAACACCGGGCCAAACAGCACGAACACGGCCAGCGTCACAACGAGCACCACAAAGGCGCCGCCGAGAATGCGTCGGATTAAGAAGCGAACCATCGAGACGGATCAAGTCGTGCCCACCCGCCACGTCGCGAGGACGTGGCGGGTGGAGCAAACCCGAGCCGCTACTTGCCGTCCGTTAGGAAGTACGAAGCAAAGTAGAACTGCTTGCCAGGGCCCCACACGTAATTGCCCAGGCGGTTCGAGATAAACGACACCTTGCGCCGCAGATCGAGCGTCGCCCACGGGGCGAGGTTCGTAGCCGTGTCCGTCGAGAGTTGAGCAAACTGCTCATCTCGATCAGGACCAGCTGGGAGCGCATTGATCTCGGCGACCTTGGCATCAAAGTCCTTGTCGCAGAACTGTCCGTAGTTCGAGCCCTGCCCGCAGAGCAGCAGCGGACCGTAGTACGTGATGGAGTCGGAGTAATCCTGGCCCCAGCCAGCAATACCAATGTTGTACTCGGACTTGGGGTCGGCCAGGAAGCCGTAGTACACGTCAGCGGACAATGCCTTGACGGTGACCTTGAAGCCAACCGCCTCCAGCGTCTCCTTGATCGACGCCGACACCTGTGGTGCCGGGTTGTCGGAGAAGTTGGCGAGCGTGATGCTGATCGGCGTGGCTACGCCCGAGTCCGTGACAAGCTGCTTGGCCTTCTCGACATCCATCGAGTAGACATCCGGCGACTGACCGGCCAGCAGGTTCTCGGAGAGAATCTGCGACCACGGCGAACGACTCAACGCACCGCCGATGATCTTGACGATCGCCTCGCGGTCGATCGCGTAGTTGACGGCCTGACGCAACTTGACGTTGTCAAACGGCGCCATGTCGCTGCGGAAGACCGCGTAATCAACGGCGGCGTCCGGCGTCGAGTAGAAGCGGTCCTTGTAGAGCGGATCATTCGCGGTCGCCGGAATTTCAGAGCCGGTTGGCGCCGAACCGTCGAACGTTATGTCGAGCTCGTTGTTCTTGAGCTGCGCAAACTGGGTCTCGTCCGGCACGCCAATCGCGACGGAGATGCCGTCAATGTTGTTCTCGTTGTCCTGCTGGGGCACACCGGCAGCCACGTTTGCGTCCCAGGTGGGCTCGCGCACGATGGTGACCGACTTGTCCTGCTGGTAATCAGAGATCTTGTAGGGGCCGACGTACGGTGGCGGCGTCTCCGTCTTCTTGTGCGGCGTAGAGGCCGGCACGATGAAGGCCCAACCCATCGCAAGGGCGCGTGGGAACGAGCCGTCGGGCTTGGTCAGGGTGAACTCGGTGGTCAGTTCATCAACGGCCTTGATGCCGCTGATACCCGGATTCTTCTTGCCCTTCGACGACGTCATGACATCGCTGTAGTCCGACTCGCCGACGATACCGGAGTAGTACCCCGACGCCGGTGGACCACCGGTCGCGCACTGGATGTTCGGATCGAGGATGTACTCGAACGTGGCCTTGACGTCCTTGGCCGTCACGGGCGAGCCGTCCGGAAAGGTCAGCCCCGAGCGCAGCGTGACCGAGTAGGTCAGGCCGTCAGACGAGACGGTCGGCATATCCGCCGCCAAGTCGGGCTGCATCTCGTTGGTTGCGGGCGCGACAACCGTATTCGGATAGCCGTAGAGGCCGCGAGCCATGAAGTAGAAGACCGACCAGGAGATGCCGTAGTACGAGAGGCCATTCCAGCAGTCGATGTTGTCGTTCATTGCCATCTTCAGCGTGCCGCCCTTGGTGGGCGTCACAGCGGCCGCAAAGCCGCCCTTCAGGTAGTCACCACCCGCCGCCACGTTGGTTGCGCCGCCACCATCATCGGCGGTCGAACTCGAGCTACTGCTCGAGCCACAGGCGGCTGCGACTGCAGCGACAGCCACCAGCGCAATCGCCATCATCAGATATCGGAGCTTCATAGCGCCCCTCCTCGGGTCGTCGTGGTCATCGGATCGTTCCTTTCGTACAGGCATGGGTAAACGGTTGGGTGACACTAGATCTGCGTGCCGCCACGAGGGTCGAGTGCATCCCGCAGGCCATCGCCAAGCAAATTGAAGGCGAGCACCGTGAGGATCAGCAACGTTCCTGGGAACATCATCAGAAACGGGGCATTAATGTAGAGCCCACCAGGGACGGCATCGGAAATCATGCGCCCCCACGACGGGATCTCAAGAGGAAGGCCGAAGCCGAGGTACGACAGCGCCGCCTCGGCCGCGATCGCAACGGCGATCGAGAGGCTGGTATAGACCGTGGCCGGGCCAATTAGTTGCGGCAAGAGGTGGCGCAGGATGATGCGCGTGTTGCTCGCACCGAGCATGCGGGCCGCTGTCACAAACTCACGGTCACGCAATGCCAGAACCTCACCACGAAAAATGCGGCCGGGATAGAACCAGGAAAAGAAGGCGATGATTAGGATCACGAACCAGAGCGATGGTCCGAATGCGACCGAGGCGGCAACGGCGAAGAGCAGGAACGGGAAGGCCGCGACGATGTCCATCAGGCGGGCAATCGCCGTGTCTGTCCAGCCACCGACGTAGCCCGCAACGACACCGAGCAGCAGCGCCGCAGCGACGGTGAGGATCGTCGCGACGACACCGATAATCAACGACGTGCGCGCGCCATACGAGAGCTGTACCAGCATGTCGTAGCCGAGGCTGTTCGACGCCCCGAGCACAAAGCAGTGCGGTTCGCCAACGCTCGCTAACCCGTTCGGGCATCCGCCCAGCGGGCCAACGGGAAGCAGGGTGTAATCGTCCACACCCGACGAATTCGACTTATTGACCGGGTGGTTCGTCCACGACTCGAAGAGTGGCCCGGAGAAGGCAAAGACCACAAGCAGGGCGATGAAGAGCAAACTGCAGAGCGCAACGTAGTCGTGCCGCAGGCGCGCGGCAGCAAACTGCAGCGGCGTTCGCGCCACGACCATGCCGACGTGCCGGTCCTGAAACGCTTCAACAGTCGTCATCGATCCCACCCCCCGCGCGGAAGGGTACACCCGATCTTCGCCCGCCATGGTCATACACATCCTGCCCTCAGGGGCGGGTTGCTACGACAAGGCGTCGGCGCCCGCGACGACCTCGAGCAACTGCTGCGTGATCTCAGCCTGGCGCGCGCGGTTCATGTCGAGCGTAATGCGGTCGATCAGGTCCTTGGCGTTGTCGGACGCGTTACGCATGGCGGTCATGCGCGCTCCGTGTTCCGAGGCCGTCGATTCGAGCAGTGCACGGAAGATCTCTGTCTCCAATGCCGTCGTCAAGAGCGGCGTCAGAATCTCCTCCGCCTCGGGCTCGAAGAGCAACTCGCCCATCATGGCGCGGTCGCGCGGCGTCATCTCGGTCAACCGATCCGGGAGCGGGATTGGCAACACCTCAAGGGCATTGACTGTCTGCACCAGCGGCGAATCAAAGTGATTGAAGACCATCACGAGACGGTCGAAGACTTGCTCGGTGTAGTCCTCGACGAGCGTATTGGCGATCTGCTCGGCATCCTGATAGACGGGACGATCAGTAAAGCCCGTCCAGACCTGACGCAACTCGGCGCCACGAAAACGCAGCGAGCCAGCACCCTTACGTCCGGCGGCATACCAGATGACCTGATGACCAGCATCACGCTCTAGCTTGGCTTCGTCGAGTGCACGACGCAGCACGCTGGCGTTGAAGGCACCAGCCAAACCACGATCGCCTGTCATCACGAGAATTGCCGTCGTGCCCAACGCGCGTCGCTCAAGCAGCGGCTGGTTACGCAGCGCCTGAGTTCGTCCAGCGGTCTCCGTAATCAGCTCGTGCATGCCGTCGGCAAACGGGCGCAGCGACTCAATCCGTACCTGAGCGCGACGCAACTTGGCTCCGGCCACAAGCTCCATCGCCTTCGTAATCTTGCTTGTGTTCTTGACGGAATGGATCCGCCGACGGATGTCCTGAAGGGACGCCACGGATTACGCGATTTTTCCGGCGGCAGCAGCCGAACCCTCAAAGCCAGCAGTGAACTGACCGACGGCAACCTTCAACTTCTCGATCGTATCGTCCGAGAGGTCGAGCGACTCACGAATCGCCGTCAGAATCGTCTTCTCCGAACGCAGCGCCTGACGGAACCCGCCGTTGAAGCGCGACACGTCGCCCGCATCGATATCGTCGACGAAACCGTTGGTGGTCGCCCAAATCACAGCCACCTGCTCCTCGACGGGCCACGGGTCGTACTGGTTCTGATTGAGCGTGTTGACAAGGCGCTGACCACGATTGAGCTGGGCCAGCGTGGCAGCGTCAAGCTCGGAGGCAAACTGGGCGAAGGCCTCGAGTGCACGGAACTGCGCGAGCTCCAACTTGAGGCGTCCAGCCACCTTCTTCATGGCCTTCGTCTGAGCATTCGAGCCGACGCGCGACACGGAAATACCGACGTTGATGGCTGGGCGAACGCCCTGATAGAAGAGGCTCGACTCGAGGAAGATCTGCCCGTCAGTAATCGAGATGACGTTCGTCGGAATGTACGCCGACACGTCGCCAGCCTGCGTCTCGATGATCGGCAGTGCCGTCATCGAACCGCCGCCGAGCTCATCAGACAACTTGACCGCGCGCTCGAGGAGACGCGAATGCAAGTAGAACACGTCGCCCGGGAAGGCTTCGCGGCCCGGCGGGCGGCGCACCAGCAGCGACATCTGACGATAGGCGTCGGCCTGCTTGGTGAGGTCGTCGTAGACCACCAGCGAGTGACCACCCTTGTAGAGGAAGTACTCGGCCATCGCACAACCAGCGTACGGCGCGATGTACTTGATCGGCGCGGCCTCAGAGGCGTTCGCGGCAACCACAATCGTGTATTCCATCGCACCATGCTCACGAAGCTTCTCGACGACCTGCGCAACGGTGGAGGCCTTCTGGCCAACCGCAACATAGATGCAGATCACACCGGAGTTCTTCTGATTGATGATGGCATCGATCGCGACAGCGGTCTTACCTGTCTGACGGTCGCCGATGATCAGTTCGCGCTGACCTCGACCAATCGGCACGAGAGCGTCAAGCGCCTTCAGGCCGGTCTGCAGCGGCTCCTTCACGGGCTGACGATCAACCACACCAGGCGCCTTGAACTCGAGGGCGCGCTGCTCAGTCGTCTCGATCGCCGGACCACCATCGATGGGCACGCCGAGCGGGTTGACGACGCGTCCAATCAGCGCCTCGCCGACGGGAATACTCATCACCTTGCCAGTGCGACGGACGGTGTCGCCCTCGCGAATCTTCTGCCACTCACCGAACAGCACAACGGCGACGTTGGACTCTTCGAGGTTGAGGGCGAGGCCGGTCACACCATGCGGCAACTCCAGCATCTCGAGGGCAATGCAGCGCTCGAGGCCGTAGACGCGGGCAATGCCGTCGCCAACTTGGATGACGGTGCCGATTTCCTCGACATCGGCGGTGTCCTCGAAACC
>SHUX01000027.1 GCA_009694475.1 Thermoleophilia bacterium | reverse complement strand
CCATGATCGGGAATCCCAAGTAGTTCCACGAGCTCGAGCGTCACGGTCGATTCGGCCTGAAACCAGCTAACGGCATCGGGCTCACGCGTGCGGTAGACGCTGTCCCAGTGCTGAAGGTGATCAGGTGCCGACATCGTCGGAGTCTAGCCACCTGCCATCGCGCAGGCGAGGTTGTACTGAGTTACGACGCGACGGGTTCGGGCCGACGGATCGTCGCCGAGGCTTCGATCACGAGTTCGTCGAAGCCCTCGCCGCCTGCGTCGATCAGTTCGAAGAACTGACGGCGCATGCGCGGTTCCCAGAACTTGTTGAGGTGCTCGGCGACGCCAGCCACACCCTCGTCGTGATGCTTCGAGTGGAAGAACGTGGCGATCTGGTTCGCCATGTAAATCAGTTTGGCCTCAGTCGCCATGGATCAACTCGCCGTCATGCTCGATCCGACGGGACTGCTCGGCCTGCCGGTCGTACTCCTCTTGCCAGTTCGAGCGGCCCGTCGCCAAGGCGACCTGTACGGCCGTCACCTTGTATTCGGGGCAGTTCGTGGCCCAGTCCGAGAAGTCGGTCGTGATCACGTTGACCTGCGTATCGGGATGATGGAACGTCGTGTAAACAACGCCAGGCGCAACGCGCTCGGTGACATCCGCGCGCAGGGAGGTCTCGCCGGCACGTGAGGCGAGACTGACGAGGTCGCCATGGTTGATGCCACGCTGCTCGGCATCGTGCGGATGGATCTCGAGGACATCCTCCTCGTGCCAGATCACATTCGCGGTACGGCGCGTCTGTGCGCCCACGTTGTACTGCGAAAGAACGCGGCCGGTCGTAAGGAGGAGCGGGAAGCGAGGACCAGAGCGTTCGTCGGTCGCGACGTATTCCGTGTTGATGAACTTGCCCTTACCGCGCACGAAGTTATCGATGTGCATGATCGGCGTGCCCAACGGTGCCGTCTCGTTGCACGGCCACTGGACCGAGCCGACCTCGTCGAGATGGTCGTACGAGACACCGGCGAAGCTTGGTGTAGTGCGGGCGATCTCGTCCATGATCTCGGACGGGTGCGTGTAGGTCCAGTTGAGGCCCATCGCGTTGGCGATACCCATCGTGACCTCCCAATCGGCGAAGCCGTTCTTGGGCGCCATCACCTTACGGACACGGTTGATGCGACGCTCGGCGTTCGTAAACGTGCCGTCCTTCTCGAGGAACGTCGAGCCGGGCAGGAAGACGTGCGCGTAGTTGGCCGTCTCGTTGAGGAACAGGTCGTGGACGACAACGCACTCCATCGCGGCAAGACCCGCAGCGACGTGGTGCGTGTCGGGATCGGACTGGAGAATGTCCTCGCCCTCGATGTAGATGCCCTTGAAGGTGCCGTCGACGGCCGCATCGAGCATGTTCGGAATCCGCAGGCCAGGCTCCTTCACGAGTGTGACGCCCCATTCCTCTTCGAAGATGTTGCGGACGTCCTCGCCCGCGATGTGGCGGTAGCCCGGCAGTTCGTGTGGGAAGGAACCCATGTCACAGGCGCCCTGCACGTTGTTCTGGCCGCGCAGCGGATTGACGCCGACACCAGGGCGACCGATGTTGCCGGTCAGCATCGCGAGGTTGGCGATCGCCATCACCGCCGTCGAGCCTTGGCTGTGCTCGGTGACGCCGAGGCCATAGTAGATCGCACCATTGCCGCCCGTGGCGTAGAGCCGCGCCGCGCCGCGGATCGCCTCGGCGGGAACACCGGATAGACCCTCGACAACCTCGGGGCTATGGCGCAGATCGGTGACGAACTCCATGTACTCCTGGAACTCGTCCCAATCGCAGCGCTCACGAATGAACTGCTCGTTGTAGAGCCCCTCAGTGACGATCACATGGGCGAGCGCCGTCACGACCGCGACGTTCGTGCCGGGCTGAAGCGGCAGGTGGTACTGCGCCTCAATGTGCGGCGTACGGACGAGAGCGATCTGGCGTGGATCGAGAATGATCAGCTTGGCGCCGGCGCGCAGGCGCTTCTTCATCCGCGAGCTAAAGACCGGATGGGCCTCCGTCGGGTTCGCGCCGATCAGCACCATCACGTCGGTGTGTTCGACCGAGTCAAAGTCTTGAGTGCCGGCCGACGTGCCGTAGGCCTGGCCGAGGCCGTAGCCCGTGGGGGAGTGGCAGACGCGAGCGCAGGTGTCGACGTTGTTATTGCCAAAGCCCTGGCGGACCAGCTTCTGGATGAGATAGGTCTCCTCGTTCGTGCAGCGGCTCGACGTGATGCCACCAATCGAGTCGACGCCGTGCGTCTTCTGGATCGAGGCGAACTTGTCGGCGACGAAGGCGTACGCGTCGTCCCAGGAGACCTCGCGCCACGGCTGGTCGATCGACTCACGCACCATCGGTTTCGTAATGCGATCAGGGTGGCTGGCGTAGCCATAGGCAAAGCGGCCCTTGACGCAGGAGTGACCACGGTTGGCCTTACCGTCCTTGAACGGCACCATGCGGATCAGTTCGTCGCCACGCATCTCGGCCTTGAAGGAACAGCCGACGCCACAGTACGCACAGGTCGTGACGACGGAATGCTCAGGGATACCGATCTCGACGACCGACTTCTCCATCAAGGTCGCGGTCGGACAGGCCTGGACGCAGGCACCGCAAGACACACAATCAGAATCGATAAACGACTCGTGCGCACCGGCCGAGACGCGGCTCTCGAAGCCACGACCCTCGATCGTCAGCGCAAACGTGCCCTGTACCTCTTCGCAGGCGCGGACGCAACGCGAGCAGGCGATGCACTTCGACGGGTCGTAGGTGAAGTACGGGTTCGACTCGTCCTTCTCCATGTAGCGGAAGTTCGACTCGCCACGTACCTGCGGGGTGAAGTGGTTGGCGTCGACGTTGTAGCGGACGCTGCGTAGACCGACGACGCCGGCCTGCGTCTGCAGTTCGCAGTCGCCGTTGGCGGCGCACGTCAGGCAGTCGAGCGGGTGGTCGGAGATGTAAAGCTCCATCACACCACGACGGATCTTCTTCAGCTTCTCCGTCTGCGTGTGCACGACCATGCCGGGGGACACGGGCGTGGTGCAGGAGGAGGGCGTGCCGTTGCGGCCGTCGATCTCGACGAGACAGAGACGACACGAGCCGAACGCCTCGACCATGTCGGTCGCGCACAGCTTCGGGATCTGAATGCCAGCCTCCATCGAGGCACGCATGATCGACGTGCCCTCAGGCACCGTCACATCAAAGCCGTCAACGTTGAGCGTGACGAGCGTCTCGGAGGTGGAGGCGGGTGTGCCGTAATCGATCTCGCGAATCAGACTCATCGGGTTCTCCTACTCGGCCTTCTGCGCAGCGGGCGTTGGCTTAAGATCAGTGCGGAAATGGGTGATTACGCTCATCACGGGATACGGCGTAAAGCCACCGAGCGCGCAGAGCGAGCCAAACTTCATCGTCTCGCACAGGTCGGTGATCAGGGTGATCTGCTCGTCGACGTCGGCACCCGCGGCGATCTCGTCGAGTGTCTCGACGCCACGCGTCGAGCCGATGCGACACGGCGTGCACTTGCCGCAGCTTTCGATCGCGCAGAACTCCATCGCGAAGCGCGCCTGTTTGAGCATGTCGGCGGTGTCGTCGAAGACGGTCACGCCGGCGTGACCGATTAGGCCTTCCTTGGCGGCGAAGGCCTCGTAGTCGAACGGTGTGTCGAAAAGCGATTGCGGGAAGTACGCGCCGAGCGGGCCACCGACCTGGACAGCCTTGACGGGCCGGCCGCTGAGCGTGCCGCCGCCGATGTCGTCAACGAGCTCGCCGAGCGTCATGCCGAAAGGAGCCTCGAACAGGCCACCGTGCTTGATGTTGCCCGCGAGCTGGATCGGAATCGTGCCGCGCGAGCGACCAACGCCGTACTCCTGGTACTGGGTGGGGCCCTCGGCGAGGATGACGGGCACCGAGGCGAGCGAGATGACATTGTTGATCACGGTCGGCAGACCAAAGAGACCCTCGTGTGCCGGCAGTGGCGGCTTCGATCGCACCACGCCGCGCTTGCCCTCGATGCTGTTGAGCAGCGAGGTCTCCTCACCACAGACGTAGGCACCGGCACCAATCCGAACCTCGATGTCGAAGGCCTTGCCCGAGCCGAGCACGTCGGTGCCAAGCACGGCCGCGGCGCGCGCCGTCAGGATCGCCTCCTCGAACGTCGCGATCGCATGCGGATATTCGGAGCGAATGTAGATGTACCCCTTGGTCGCCTCGGTCGCGAGCCCGGCGATGGCCATGCCTTCGATCAGGACGAACGGATCGCCCTCCATGATCATGCGGTCGGCGAATGTGCCGGAGTCGCCCTCATCGGCGTTGCAGACGATGTACTTCTGCTCGGCTGCCGTGTCGAGCACGGTGCGCCACTTGATGCCGGTCGGGAAACCTGCACCACCACGGCCACGGAGGCCCGAGTCGGTGACGGTCGTGACGACGTCGGCCGGGGTCATTGCGATCGCCGCCCTCAGGCCAACGAGACCACCATGGGCCTCGTAATCGGCGAGCGAGACGGGATCGGTGATGCCGCAGCGCGCGAAGGTGAGGCGCGTCTGGCGAGCAAAGAAGGGGATCTCCTCGGTGGCGCCAAGCGCGAGTGCATGCGCGCCGCCATTGAGGAAGTCGGCATCGAACAGCGAGGCGACGTCGGCGACCGAGACGGGGCCGTAGGCGATGCGGCCCGACGGCGTGTCGACCTCTAGGAGTGGCTCGAGCCAGTGCATGCCGCGCGAGCCGTTGCGCACCACGCTGGCATCGAGGTCACGCGAGACGATCTCGTTCGAGACAGCAGCGGCAACTTCGTGGGCGCCGAGCGCAATCGCGGCGGCATCGCGAGGGACGTAGATGCGGATGGTCATGCCGTCACCTCGGCGACGAGTGCGGCAACCTTGTCGGCATCGATGCGACCAATCACGCGCGACTCGTCGAGGATCGCGGCGGGTGCGCAGGAGCAGAGGCCGAGGCAGAAGATCGGTTCGAGCGTGAGGGCCCCATCTGCGGTCGTCTCATGAAAGTCGATGCCGAGGTTGGCTTTGATCTCGGCGGCAATCTGGTCGGCGCCGAGCGATTGGCAGGCCTCGGCGCGGCACAGCTTGAGCACGTGTGTACCGGCGGGCTCACGGCGAAAATCGGGATAGAACGTCAGCGTGCCATGGACCTCAGCGCGCGCGACGTTGATGGCGTTGGCGATCACCTGCACGGACTCCTCGGGCACATAGCCAAAGGCGTGCTGGATGGCATGCAGGATCGGCATCAGCGGACCCTCGAGGTGCGTGTACTCGGCGGCGATTGCCGCGGTGCGTTCCTTGATTTCGCTGGCTGCTGCCATCAGGTCGTCACCTCCGGGGCTATGCGGTCGGGGCACATCACTTCCACACAGTATTGCGCGGTCGAAAATCCTCTACCAATCAGAAGAACCTGTCGCATGATAGGCGCAGACTATCCAAAAACGGCGAAACGGCGATTCGTGATAGTCAGGACGGTTTACTTGCGCCGATTAGCGACATTTTGGACCCGGGCCCAAAATATCGCTAAAGCACCGCCTGGCCGCGAGCAATTCTGTCTAGCGTCCCCTCAAACTGCGTTGCCAAGAGGTCCGCGGGAGCGAGCTCCCGCATCTCTTCAAGCCGGTAGTGCTCGACGCGCGGCTCGGCTGCACCGACCGCCGCGAGTGCCGCCAGACGCGCCGGCTCGCCGAGGCGACGATTGCGATGATCGTGATGCATCAGCTCGAAGTCCTCGTACGAACACTCGGCTGTTTCGAGATAGCCAGCCTCGATCGCCGCGGCGACGAGCTCGCTGCCTGTCACCGTGCGCTCGACGACGACATTGACCCCAGGCGCCTCGTTATGTGTCGTCTTGCCGTCGGCGTCGAGGATCCAGCCGTCGGGCGCCGAGACGTCTGCGACCTCGCCGATCGCGTCGGGGCAGATCTTGCAGCGCCACTGCGCGTCGTAGCGCCACGGTGCCGCTCGATCCAACCAGGCCTGCCGGTACGTGAGATCGACCCGTCGGTCACCGGCCTCGACGCGCGTTGGTCCCGGCCAGCCCTGACCGCGGAACCGAAATAGCGTCACCTCGTCGGGTTCGATGTCGTGGGCTTGCGCGATGCTCTCGGCCGTCGTCACGTTGGGCACGCCGCCACAGAAGATCGTCAGGAGGTACGGAATCTGTACCTCAACGCGTACATCGTGGCGTGCCAGATTACGGATCGCCGTGACATCGCACGGCTTACCAATTACCGCGAACCGCTCGCCCGCGTCGAGCAGTTGTTGCACGTGTACGAGAGGAGCGGCCGGCCCGTAACGCGACTGGGCGGCCTCGAGCGTGCTGTCACCCGGGCGCGAGATGTGCGCGTCCGTCAAGAGCGGCTGGGTGGGGGAGGTGCGCACGTGTAGCACTGCCGTCACCCTCCCTACGTCGAGCAAGAACTGGCCGAGCGTTGTCAGGACACCACCGGCTGAGGCCGTGAAACGCACCTGCGGATCCGCGGCCCAACCGCGCTGCAACCCCCGCAGCGGACCCCAAATTGGGTCGAGCGTAGTCCCCGGTTCGAGCGTTCCCGGGTTGGGGCCAAGCGTGGTCGCGCCAGGGCAGACATCAACGAGCAGAGCATCCTGCTCGGGTGCCAGTGGTTCGATGAACTGGGGGCGCAGATCGCCACGCTGTGACAGCGCCATCGTCAATTGCGTCGGCGCGAGCGAGGTACAGATGCCACAGCCCACGCACAGCCCACCGTTGACGACAGCCTGCAGGTTTGTCGGTTGACCGCTCACGAGAGCGGCATCGTAGCCTGACTAGAAGAGGTCGCCTGAGCCAACGTCGTCGACGCCATCGAGCCCCTGATCCGGGCTCTCATCGATCCCGTCCCACTGGTCCAAGGCATCGCTCGCACCACCACCGCCCCAGTCGCCTGCGTCAACGCCGCCGAAGTACTCGTCCGCGACGTCCTCGAGCGGACCGCTGAAGACCTGGACGGACAAGGCCGGTCCAGCCGCCACGAGTGCCACGGTCGTGAGACCACGACCAAGGTCACCGGTGCGCATCTCCTGCGCAAACGGTGCGACGCCCGAGCGCACGGCCGTGCACGCCTCCTCGGCCAACTCGGGCTGCACATCCAACCAGCCGCCCTCGATCGAGTCGACGCCATCGGCACCGCTCTCGAACTCCGCCAACCAGACGCCACCGCCCTGGGTCCACGTTCGAATATTCATGTCTGCTTTCTGCCCGTGGCGATCGAATAGCCCAACCCAATCAACAGCATGCCGGCCGCACCGACGATCCAGGTGCCAATGTTTGGCGGCAGACCCTCGCAAACAAGAACCATTGCCTCGCCGAGCCAGCGACCATCGCCTGGTTCTGGACCGCGTAGCCGACGATCAGCGAGACGAGGGCGAGGTAGCCACCGCAGAGCATGAGCACACCACCAGCGAGCCAACGGATGATCTTCATGCCACCGAGTCGCCCAGCGGTGACAGTGGCTTACACGCCACGCCAGACGGCTATACCGATTTGCGTGCTTGGACAGCCGCGAGCAACGCTGCTTCCACACGCGCCCGTCCCTGCTCGACGAGCAGCTCGACCAGCGCCGGTTTACGCAGCGAACTGCCCGGCTCGAGTCCGAGCTCGGCCTTGAGTTCGGCGACCCACAATGCCTGTGCCAGCAGATACGCCTGCGCCTTCTTTGGATCGCGTGGTGCACGCAGGTACTCGAGTGTCACGACACCAGCCAGGTCGCTCGCCACCCAGATGCCCCACCACGGGGGCAAGCCGGCCAGCACTCCGGCGAGATGCTTCTGCTCCGTGACCATCACGAGCTGGCGAAAGCGACTGCGAAAGCGTCGTTTTTGGCCCGGCAAGCGCTTAAGCGAATCCTGTGCTGACTTGATCTCAATGCCCGTCAGCACACCGTCGAGCATCGCGGCCATGTCGATACGACGATCACCAAACGTCAGCTCATCTACGTAGCCAACGTTAGCTGCCGTGAAGACGCTGTGGAGGTGGTTGCGGATTTCAGAGTCATGCATCGCTGGTCGTGTCGGGCGGCGCGAGCATTGGCTTACAGGGTGTCCTCTCTGCAAAACTCCCAGCCATGGCTGATGAAGAACGCATTCCGTTTGCTTGGAACGACCACGTTAACGCGTTTGAGTCGGTTGCGGTCGTGGTCGGCGAGCTCGTCGGCAGTGGCATGCGGCCAGCGGCGGCGTTCGAGCAGGCCTGGATCGACCTGCAGGTGCCGGAGGAGTATCGCGATAAGTTCTGGCGGGTCGCCGTTCCGACGATCGCGGAGTACGCGATCCAAGAGGGGGGCGTGCCGAGCCTTGCAGGTGTCGATCTATCCGAGGTCGACCTCGAGGAGGGCGATCTGCGCGGCTTCGATTTTTCTGGTACCAACCTTGCCGGTGCGTACTTCGCCAAGGCATTGCTCGACGGTGCCAACTTTACGGGAGCAGACATGACCGAGACCGACCTGACAGGAGCCAGTCTGATCGGTGCGATCATGCCGGATGGCTCAACGTACGGCTCAAAGCCCGCCTAGCGGCAGCGCGAGATTGGGCTAGAAGTCGTCGTCTTCGCGGCCGTACGTAAACTCGTTGTACTCGTCGGCTGACAGCGCGTCGATCGCGCCATCGTCGTCAAGAGGGTTCGGCGTGGCCGGGACGAGATTGTCGTCGTCGGGATCGTCGAACTCGTCGGGATCGTCGAACTTGTCGGGATCGTCGAACTTGTCGGGATCGTTGGGTGTCATGGGTGCCTCCGGTGATGAGGGAGCGGGCGAAATCGATGCCAATCAAGATGATCGTGCAAAGGGCAAGTCCGATAATGATGCGTTCCAGTTCCATGATCAAGCGTCGGCGTCATTCTTGTCATGCTTATAGATAGAGCCCCCGTCGTGACCAAGTCGTTACCACTCCCTGCTGACTCTACTTACGGTACCGCGGGGCCGAGCACCTTGCCCGGGTTCATTAGCCCGAGCGGATCCATCGCGTCCTTGATGCGGCGCATCATCGCCATTGTCTCGGCATCGTGCTCAATCGGGAGGTAGCGCACCTTGCCAGAACCGACGCCGTGTTCACCCGTGCAGGTTCCCTCCATCGCGATCGCGCGTTGGACGAGACGATCGTGCAGCGCCTCCGCAGCCTCGACCTCCTCGGCACTGGTCGGATCGACGACGATCGTGAGGTGAAAGTTGCCATCGCCAACGTGGCCGACAATCGGTGCAAACACGCCAGAACGATCGAGGTCGGCACGCGATTCCTCGATGCATTCGGCGAGCCGCGAGACGGGCACGCAGACATCCGTCGGCATACCACGGCAGCCAGGGCGAAGCGCGATCGTCGCCTCGTAGACCTGGTGGCGGGCCGACCAGAGCCGTTTTGCCTCGGTCGGATCGGTCGTCCACTCGTAGCCCTCAGCGCCATGCGCCGCGACGACCTCGCCAAGTGCGGCCGCGTGTTCCTGCACGCTGGCAGCCGAGCCATGCAGATCGATAAACAGCGTTGGACGCTCCGCCATCGGTAGCTGCGATCGCAGCACGACCGCATGCATGGTGACCTCATCGAGCAGCTCGATCCGCGCCACTGGGAGGCCCATCTGGATCGTCTCCGTCGCTGCCTCAACGGCATCGCGGACGGTCGGAAAGTTGACCACCGCCGACGCGGTTGCCTCCGGCAACGGATGCAATTTTACGGTCAACTCGGTGATCACGCCGAGCGTGCCCTCCGAGCCAATCAGGAGGTGCGTCAGGTCGTAGCCGGCCGACGACTTGCGGGCGCGCGAGCGGGTGCGCATGATCTCGCCGTCGGCCGTGACAACCGTCAACGACAACACGTTCTCTCGCATCGTGCCGTAGCGCACAGCGGTGGTGCCTGATGCTCCCGTCGCGGCCATGCCGCCGAGCGTTGCGTCGGCGCCCGGGTCGACCGAGAAGAAGACTCCATCTTCACGCAGCCGCGCCTCAAGCTGGCGGCGCGTCACGCCGGCCTCGATCGTGGCGTCGAGGTCTTCAGGACGCACGGCAATGATGCGATTCATGCGCGTCAAGTCGATCGAGACACCACCATGCAGGGGCGTCACGTTGCCTTCGAGCGACGAGCCAACACCAAACGGGATCATCGGTACGCGGCGCTGATTGCAGACGCGGACAACGCCCGCGACCTGCTCGGTCGTGGCCGGAAAGACGACGGCGTCTGGCAAGACCGTCTCGTGCGCAGACTCGTCGTGTCCGTGCCGGTCGAGCTCGCTCAGCGAGGTGGTGACGTGCTCCTCACCGACAATCGCGGCAAGTGCTGCAACGAGTTCTGGCGTATCGCTCATGGGCGAAAGCGTAGCCGGGCAGCGGCGAGGTCTTCCGGCGTGTTGACGTTGAACAATGCGTCGAGGTTGGTCGGGACGAGGCCGGGCAAGGCCAGCAGGTCTGCCTCGTCAAGGATTCGGCTGGCAATCCGGTCGGGCAGCGCGTTTGCTCCCCGGACGCCCTCGGCGAGTAAGGTCGAGACTGTCGCTAGTACCGACGTGCGATAGGCCGCGGCGAGTGGGTGGCGGTGTCCCTCAGCAACCGGTACGACGGCGTCGAATTCGTCCGACAATGCAGCAAATAGCGCGTGCACGAAAGCGGGGTGGAGGAGGGGCAGATCGACGCTCGCCACGAAAACCACATCCGCGCGATCTGCAATCGCAAGCAACCCAGACTCGAGGCCACGCAATGGACCCTGATCAGCGACGGCATCATGTGTAGACTCGACGCCGGCCGGGAGTTCCGGCAGCGCCTGACTGGCCGCAGCCACTGCCACGACCGGTCCATCGACTGCGGCCTGCAAGACCTCGGCGACGTGGGCAGCGAGTGAGCGCCCGAACCAGTCGACGTCGGACTTGGCTATACCCATGCGGGTCGATGCCCCTCCGAGCAGTAGTATCCCGCCGGTCTGCATTAGGCGTCGCCACGGCAGACCGCAGCAAATCCGGTACCAATGCCATGGGCAATTGCCGTCGCCGAAGCATCAGCAGCCCGCGCGTCGCGCTCGAGCTGATCGGGGTCCACACCGTTGCGCGCAAAAAAGTCGGCCGTCTCGGGCAGCACCGTGCCATCGAAGTCGCCGCGGATCGCACGCGCCAACGCATCTGCCAAGAAGACTGGAGTGTCGGGGTGACACTGGAAGGCCCACGTCTTGTCATGACGCAAGGCCTGGACGCTGACATCGGTTTCGATCAAGACGGTCGAATCGGATGGCGCAGTAAACGCAAAGGCGTGCGCGTGGAAGCTGGAGTAGGTGGCCGGAATACCGCGTAACAGTGGGTCAGCCTGTGCGGCCGGCAACGTTCGAACATCGTTATACGCAAGCTCGTTGTCGCATTTGTAGACCACTCCACCGAGTGTCTGAGCAAGCAATTGTCCACCAAGGCAGATGCCAAGTATCGGCAGACTTTCTGCCAGAGCCTCTTCAATGGCGCCGCGCGCGCGATGTACCGCCGGATCATCATCGACCGGATCGGCGAGCCCAGGCAGCACGATCAGGCCGTCATAGCCGACCACCGAGGGCAGATAGTTGAAGGCCATGTGCGTGTCGAGCTCGGCGCCGGTGCCGTAGAACCCGTCGCCGATGCGGCCAAGTCCCTTGTCGACATCGTTTTGCACTACGAGAATGCGGAGGGGGGAGCCATGCTCGCTCATTGCGGCAGGCTACCAGCCACTGCTAGGGTCAGCATCATGAAAACGTGCTGCGTAATCGGTGCAGGCGTCGCGGGACTGACCGCGGCGGATAGTCTCGCCCAGAGTGGCGTTGAGGTCGTCGTCCTCGAGGCCCGCGATCGCGTTGGCGGCCGGGTCTGGTCGGACCGGCTTGAGGGCGGAGGCCTGGTCGAGCGGGGGGCCGAATTTATCACCGCCGGCTACGACGCAACCGACGCGATGGTCGAGCGACTTGGCCTCGCCTACGCAGGCATGGGCATTCGCTATCCCGACCGCGCCCTACGCCCCGATCCAGGCATCGACCGAGCCGAGGCACTGCGCGTCGCCGGGCTGGTTGAGGCCGCCGCGGCCGCCGCCGGTGCGGATGCGATGGCGATCGACATTCTGGACGCGGTTGTTGAGGACACCCGCATTCGTGAGCTGCTCGCGAGTCGCGCCCAGAGCGCCTCATCAGTCGCGCTCGAACTGTTGCCGGCCGAACGTCTGCGTACGATCGGGCACCTGCTTGATGACGGCGAGACGCGGCGCGTTGTTGGTGGTAATCAGCAGCTCGCACTGCGCCTCGCGGAAGGGCTCGGGGCTGCGGTGCGTCTATCGACGCCCGTGCTGCGGATCGAGCATGGCCCGACCGGTGTGCGCGTCCACACAGCGGACGACGTGATCGAAGCCGACGCCTGCATCGTCGCCGTGCCGCTGGCCGTCACCGAGCACATCGCATTCGAGCCGCCACTCTCTGCCGAGCGCCGTGCCGCGATGGCGGCAATCCCGATTGGGCAGGCCGCGAAACTCGCGGTCCCCGCTGATGAGCCCGTGGCGGCTGCGGCGATCATGTCGACGCCGGGCCGTTTCTGGGCCTACACGTCGCCCTGCGATGAGGTCGGTGGCACGGTCGTTGGCTCGTGGGCCGGTGGCTCGCCTGTGCTCGACCTGCTCGAGGTCGACGAGGGATCAACGGTGTGGGCCCGCGAGATTCGGGCGCTCTGGCCCGAGTTGCCGGCACTCGATGTTGACGCCGCGAGCATGACGGTCTGGCGCTCCGACCGGGAGTGGACCGGTGGCACGTACTCCGCCGTCACTGGCATTCCCGACGATCGTGATCGCCACCCGATCGGCGATGCGATTGGGCGCCTCGGCTTCGCAGGCGAGCACACCGCACCACGCGATTGGACTGCCACTATTGAAGGTGCGATCCGTAGTGGACAGCGGGCAGCAGAAGACATCCTCAGCACACTTGGAGAAGCGCAATGAGCAAGGCAATTCGACTCGCAGCGACCGACCTCGACACTGTCGAGGCAGTGCTGGAAGACGGCACCCTGTCCAAGACGGTGGAGCGCCTCAACTGTGGTGGTGGACTCACATCGGGTGTCTGGGAGTCCGAGGCCCACACCTGGGAGACCGAGGGCTATCCCGTCGACGAGACCTGCGTGATCATCGAAGGCACGGTCGTCTTTCGCTATCCGGATGGGATGGAGGAGTCCTACGGACCGGGTGAGGCTTTCGCGATCAAAAAGGGAACACCGCTAACGTGGCATCAAGACGTCTTGGTGCGCAAGTACTATGTGATTCGCGAGTCATAGCGCCTGCACGCTAGACGAATGGCGCGCGTTCGCCAGGTAGGTCGAGTGGGTTCGACCAGGCCAAACCACCGTCAGTACCGACCAGTTCGACGCGACCCCACGTCCAGAAATCGGGCATCTCAAAACGTGCCTCAACGATGCCCCCAGCGTCGCGCGTGACGATCTCACCACGATAGTTGCGCAGCGCGTCGCTCGAGTTGACGCGGCAGCCGTCCCAGGCCCCCGAGCGCAGGGTGATCGAAGCGGCAGGCGAACAGCGGACGACGACGTGATCGCCGTCGACGTGGACAGCGTGGAAGGCGGGGCCCGTCGTGGCGTAGAACGCACCCGTGCGGAGAGCCTCGAGCACGGCCGCGCGGGTGCACTCGTGCACGTGCACCATCGTCCAGCCCAGGCCGGCATCGGTGCCGGATGGATCGGCCGCATGGTGGGCATCGTCCGTGCCGAGTCCCGACGCGGAGCCTCCGGCCTGGAGCACGGAATCCCATTGAATATCCGAGAGCCCAGTGCCTTGGGCTTGATTCGACGAGCCGTTCCAGATCTCGAGACCCGAGAGTGCTGGCGCAGCAAGGTAGTCGTCGGCTGTCAGTGTGCTCCAGTGTGGATGCGCAAGAAAGGCAACGCCGCCCTGCGCGACGATCCAGTCTGCACAGGTGGCAATCGTCGGGAAGGATTCGCGCGGTTCGGGAAGTACGTCGATACCGATCGCCAGTACCTCGGCTTCGAACGGTGCACGATCGAGATGTGCCGATAGTTCACTGCCTGGGATCATCAGCATGCGATCTGACTCGGCGAGTGTGATCCCCCAATGGTCGGTGATCACCAGCACGTCGCAACCGAGTGCCGCGTAGTGCTCGACGAGCGCAGCCGGTGTGGGCCAGCCGTCGGATTCTGTCGTGTGACAGTGGAACTGGCAGCGCAGCCATGCACCCGGTTGCTCGAATGTATTCATTGCCCGCGAACGTAGCAGGCGGCCGGCACGGCGTGGGTGGATGCGTGGCACTCGTTTGCCCTCTATCCTGTTCAGCAATGGCTCACCACATAACACAGGTTTCGCCCGCCGAACAGGCCGATGCCGAGCGCTCGTGTGCCGACGTTACGACCGGCGAGGCCCGCTATCTGATGGCGCTCTATGACATGCAGCGCGATGGCACGACGGGCGACACGTCGCAGGCGAGTCTCGCCCGCCACCTTGGTGTGTCGGCCCCGACGGCGCTCGAGATGCTGCGGCGTCTGCGGCTACTCGGGCTCGTCGAAGACAAGAACGTGCAGTTGACGCCGGCCGGTGCGAGTGCGGCGCTGGTGCTCAGCTCGCGTCGGCGTGCCGCCCTCTCGATCATGCAGGACGTGCTCGGGTTGGAGGGCGAGGACGCCGAACACGAGGCTGCCTGGCTCGCGGCTAGTTCGTCACCACTGCTCGGGCGACATCTGATTTCGTGGCGTGCCCACGGGCACAGCGGCTCCTGAGCGAAGGCATTCGGCCTGCGTCTCGCATGATCAACCGTCCCTCTTGAGGCCAGCGTCCGCCTACGTGTGACGATTACGTGTTCGTCACACGTGCGTCACACGCCGTGGTTGAGTGACGCGAGCACGTCGGCAAATTCGTCGACGATGTCGGCGTGCTCGCGCTTCATCAGCGTCGAGCGCAACACCGTCACTGCTGGCTGGTCTGCTTCGAGGCCAAGGTCTGTTGCGTTGACGACGAGTTTGGCGACGTGCCAGCCGCGCTCCGCAAGCTGTGCGAACGCGACCTCGGTTGCCGCACTGACACCCGAGGCCGTCGTACCGGATGGGTGCCAGCAGACGATGTCGAGATCTGGCTCGAGTACGAGCATCCAGTCGTCGAGTAGGCGAATGCGTTCGGCGAGCGCAAGGGCGGCCGTGCGTGCGCTGGCGAGGTGGCTACCGAGCCCGTCGCGTGTCAATGGCACGGCGCGCAGTGTGGCCCAGAGGGCGGCCGCGGTAGCGCCAGACCGCGAGCATTCGAGGCTCAGTTCGCCCGGGTGGAGGTCGTCGCTCGTGAAGTACGTGTACGGCGAATCGTGCCTGTAGAGGTGACCAACAGTGGGATCGCGAAAGATGATGCAGCCGCAGCCATAGGGTTGGAGGCCGTGCTTATGCGGATCGATCGCGATCGAGTCGACGCGTGCCAGTGCGTCAAAGGGCTCGCGTGCCACGCCCGGCGTACCGCCGTCGGCAAGCAGTGTGAAGAAGCCGCCGTAGGCGGCATCGACGTGTATCCGTGCGTCGTATTCGTCGCACAGATCCGCGATGCGATCGATGCGATCGACCATGCCGAGTCCAGTCGAGCCAAGCGTCGCGACCACGGTCCCAACTCCACCTCTCTGCAGGCGCTCTTCGAGTGCTGACAGATCGAGCGTGCCGTGGTCTGTCGAGGGGACGGTCTCGTGTCGCACACCGACAACCTCTGAGATGCGCGCGTGTGTGTAGTGCGCGTGGGCTCCAGACACGATGACCTTGCCGGGGTGCAGGCTGCGAGCCACCCACAGCGCCTCGAGGTTCGCGATCGTGCCCGATGCCGTCAGATGCGAGAGGTGTATCTCTTGGTGCAGCATCCGTGCAATCTGATCAACGGCCTCCTGTTCGAGATACGCGGTCGCCGGCCCGCCGTCAAGGGCGTGATTGTTGGAGTTGAGCAGCATTGCCATCGCGTACCCCGCCCACGCCACCGGATGCGGCGGCTTGAGCATCTGCCCGAGGTACTGGGCATCTGCAAACGGGTACGACTGACCGAGCCGGTCTGCCAACGCAGCGAGCGCTTCGAGCCACTCGGCTGGCGGCTCGTCGCCGTCGTGCGTGAGTGACGCAAGCGGCAGTAACTCGCCGCCACGCCGATGAAGACGAGCGATCTGGTCGGGTGGAAGCTGAGGCTCAGACACCACCGTCATCGTACGTCATGCGACATTCTGGGCCCGGGCCCAGAATGTCGCCTCTGCCCGATCAGCTGCCGTCGCTTGGCTCTCGTTCAGTCGCGGCCTGTAGCATGGCGCCGTGACTCCAGCGATTCCAGACGACGTTCGTGCGCGCGATCTTGTTGGCTATGGATCCGAGCCACCGCAATGCGGCTGGCCGGGCGGAGCGATGGTTGCCGTCAATCTTGTTGTGGTCTACGAGGAAGGCTCTGAGGCCTCCGTACTGTGAGGTGACGAGCGCAATGAGGGGTGGGGGGAATACGCGGGGAAGGGGCCGCAACCGCCACAGCGCGACCTCGGCAACGAAGGGCACTACGAGTACGGCAGTCGCGCGGGGATCTGGCGTCTCGCCCGCATCATCGACGAGGCCGGCGTGCCCGCCACGATCTCGGCAACCGCGACGGCGCTCGAACTCAACCCCGCGGTCGCCGCGTGGATGAACGACCGCGAACACGATCTGCTGGGACATGGCTGGCGCTGGTTGCCGCCGTGGAGCATGGACGAGGCAACAGAGTGCGAGCACCTTGGCTACGCGATCGAGACCTACGAACGGGTCTGCGGTCGGCGTCCACTCGGCTGGAACAGTCCGTACTCGGCCAGCGATGCTACGCGGAGACTGTTGCTCGAAGAGGGCGGTTTTCTCTACGACTCCGATCCCTGCTCGGATGACGTGCCCTATTACGCGGACTGTGATGGGCGGCAGCTGCTCGTCGTCCCGTATTCCAAGACCTACAACGACAGTCGCTACCTCGCAAGCCCCGGCTTCGCGAGCCCGCGGGACCACCTTGAGTTATTGACGATGGGGCTCGACCAGCTTGTCCGTGAGCAACGCACCGCGATGATGACCGTTGTCGTCCATGCGCGCTGGACAGGGCAGGCGGCTCGCGCGGCCGCACTTCGGGCCTTCCTAGACCACGCGGCGAAGCTTCCCGGCGTGTCCTTCATGCGTCGCGATGATATTGCACGCTGGTGGCTCGAGACGGTTCCTGCCAGCTTAGGCGGCTGAGCCATATGCTCCATTCTTATGTTCCGTAACTCTTTTCCGCGCCTTGAGCCCGTCAGCCCCGACGGCCTTGCCACCATCGAGCGCGGCTGGATGCGCCTCGTGTCCGAGATCGGTGTGCGCTTTGATCATCCGGACGCTGTGCAGATTCTGGTTGACGCTGGTCAGCGTGCCGAAGGCGAGATCGTCTTCTTCGACCCCGAATGGGTGCTCGAGCAGGTTGCCAAGGTGCCGTCGGAATTTACGCTTCGTGCTCGCAACGCTGCCAACGACATCCAAATCGGCGGTGACCAAATGGTCTTCCTGCCGGTGCAGGGTCCGCCCTTTGTGCGCCGTGGGCTTGAACGGCGCGATGGCACGCTCGCGGATTTCGACGATTTCTGCCGGCTTGCCCAGTCGCTGCCCGACTTCGATCTTGTCGGCAGCCTGCCGTGCGAGCCCAACGATATTCCGCTCGACTCACGCCATCTCGACATGGTCCGCAGCATCGCGATGCTGACCGATAAGCCGCTCGGCGGCGGAGCGGTATCCATCGATGCCGCTGAGGATGCGCTGGCGATGGCGCGCATCATCTTTGGTGATCGCATGGACCGTGAGGTCTGTATCTACACGAACATCAACGTCAACTCGCCGCTCGTGTACGACGGGCGCATGCTCGACGCGATGATGATCTACGCGCGCGTCGGTCAGCCCGTCTTCGTCGTGCCGTTTTTGCTGATGGGCGCAATGGCTCCAGCCAGCACGATTTCTGCACTCGCCCAGCAATTTGCCGAGGCGCTGACGGGAATCGCGCTGATGCAGACGATCAATCCGGGGTGCCCTGCGGTACTCGGCTCGTTTCTCTCGACGACGGATCTGAAGAACGGCTCGCCGGCCTTCGGTGGTCCTGAGTCGCACTTCGGCCTGCTCGTCTCGGGGCAGCTGGCGCGCCGTTACAACCTGCCGTGGCGGGCGGGTGGCGGGTCGCTCACGACGAGTCCGGTGCCCGATGCGCAGGCGGCGTTCGAGGGTATGAACACCATGCAGGCCGCATTCCTGGCGGGCGCCAATATCGTGATGCATACCGGTGGTTGGTTGGAGGGTGGGCTGGTCGCCTCGTTCGAGAAGTTGATCGTCGACCTCGACATCGTGCGCACGCTGCGAGCCGAGTTCACGCAACTCGACATCAACGATGACGCGCTTGCCTTTCGCGCCCACGACGAGGTGCGTCACGGTGGTCATTTCTTTGGCGCCGAGCATACGATGGAGCGTTTCCGTGACTGCTTTTATCGGCCGCAGCTCGCTACGACTGACAACTTTCAACGCTGGTCGAAGAATGGTGGGCTCGATGCAGCAGCCCGCGCGACTGGCATCTACGAGGGTCTACTCGCTGAGTATGAGCAGCCACCGATGGCAGATGAGATGCGCGACGAGCTCGACGAGTACGTCTCGCGTCGACGCACGGAACTTGGTGACTAGCGACTCAGCATCCCAGAGGGCGGCGACGAGGCGGTGTTTGGGCGTGCCGATGACGACTGAGTTCGGCGAACTTCTCGCAGACGGCCACCACACAGGTGCTGCCCAAGGTTAGACTGGAAAACAGGGCCTTCGGCAGTCCGGCCGTGTTCGATCACCGACACGAGTTGGTGGGTGTGGTCGTGCATAGCTACCACGTCGGTCCGCACGGGTTCGAACTCGTCGACTGACTGTTTCTGGCTGATCATTGGGGCTCGCCGGGTTGTGGATGCGTGCGCATAAGCAGACAAAAAGTGGTCTGACCAAAAGTTGATGAATCGACTACCATCTGCCGCATGACTCTGACGCTTTCCGATCCCGACCTCTTCCGCAACCAGGCCTATCTCGACGGCAAGTGGGTCGATGCCGATAATGGTGAGACATTCGCCGTGATCGACCCGGCGACGGGTGAGGAGCTCGCGCAGGTGCCGCGCATGGGTGCGGCGGAGACACGCCGAGCAATCGCAGCAGCCGAGCGCGCCCAGGTTGGCTGGCGCAAGTTGCTGGCCAAGGAGCGCGCCAAGATTCTGCGCGATCTCGCCGATGCGATGCTGGCGAACGCCGAT
>SHUX01000026.1 GCA_009694475.1 Thermoleophilia bacterium | reverse complement strand
GGCCACGATCGAGACCCGCACCGAGATGGGCCTGCTCGCAGCCAAGAACACCGTCGCGATCCTCAACGGCGAGGAGCCCCCGAGCCCCGTCGTCCGCGTCAGCTAGTCACCAACGAAGACGGCCCCGGATCGGCGCTTGCCGGTCGGGGCCGTTGTCGTTTTCATCTGCCACCCGATGCCGACCTGCTGATTCCCATGCGGGGTGAGCGCATGCCCGAAACGTCCCTCGACAATCGGCGGACTAGAAGGGCTTACTGGAAGAACTGCCGGAGTGCCTGCAACTGAATGTCAACTGACAGGCGGACACGCGGAAGCGAACGAAAATCACACAAACTAGCCCGCGCCTGCAGCGCTTTAGCTCGTCTTAGAGGTCAGTATGCCGGCGGCCGAGACCAATCGGCACAAGCGCCAACAGCACAAGGCCAGCCGCCGCCAGGAACGGCCAAGCCGCTGCCGCGGTGCCCGCCTCGCGGATCGTCTGCGTCAGCTGGTCTTCGAGCGTGGTCCAGGCTGTGCGCTCGGCCGGATCGGTCGGCGCGTTGCTAAAGACATCGCCAATGTTTGGAATCCGGCCGTTGGCGTCCTGCACCACAACGCCCAGCCGGCCCGCGAGTGCAACGCGCGACGAGAGTGGCAGGGGCGAGTCGAGCAGGAGCCGGACGCCGGTGCGTTCGACCTGCGCTTGCTGTGCGTCGAGTTGATGTGTAAAGAGCGGTGTCAACGCAACGATGCCGAGCACGAGGCCGAGGTGGCGTGCCGTCAGCGTCCAGCCGCCGTGGACCGCCTGGGGCGAGCGGCCGTGGAGCGCCGCGTCGGTCAGTGCCTCGATCGTGATGCCGATACCAATGCCGATCACGATCTGTGCCGGCACGGTCCACCACCACTCCGGCGCCGGCAGGAGTGCCAGTGCTGCCAGCCCAGCCGCGAGCAAGATCGTGCCCGCTGCGGCCCGCGCTGGAAGCGAGCCGAGGTTGCCGAAGACGCGCGCGCCGACGATCGCCGACAGGGGCATTACCGTCACTACCAGTGCGGTTGCGATTGGCGACATCTGCCAGCCCTCGATCAGCAACAGGACGATCAGGAAGAGTGCGGCGGTGAGGCCCGCGCTGAGCAGCATCAAGGCACTATTCGGCGCGAGCTTGGGGCGCCCGGCCGCGATGCGCTTGGCGTGAGTCTTGACACGCAGTGTTGGGATCGCCAGCAGGATCGCCGGGACCTGGATAAAGAAGATCGCCTCCCACGAGATCAGCTGGGTCAGCAGCCCGCCAAGCGCCGGACCAAAGGCTGCGCCAAGCGCGCCTGCCGTCGCCCAGATCGTTGCGGCTCGCCGCTCGGACCCAGTCGTGGTGGGCAAGATCTCAAGCGCCGCGGTGACAGCCAACGCGCCGCCGGCAGCCTGCACACCTCGGGCGAAGAGCAAGACCTCAAACGATGGCGCGATTGCGCAAAACAGCGAAGCCGCCGCAAAAACCGTCAGCCCCAGCCCCAGCAATACGCCAGGCGCGCGGCGCCGCACCACGTACGCGACCGGTACGGCAACGAGTGCGAGCACGATATTGAAGCCCGTCAGCACCCACGAGACCTGCCCAATCGAGAGGCTGTAGCGCGCCAGAATGTCGGGCAGCGCGAGCACGACGATCGACGAGTCGCTTAGCACCAGACCAACAGCGAGCGCCAACGTGATCGTCTTCAGTCGATTGCTAGGGATAGCCGGGAAACCCAGCTTGCGCGCCAGCGGGTCGGTCGTCAGACCCGTTTCCGCCTGGGTCGTGGGACTCAACTCTCCGCGCCGTGCCGGCAGGTTGTCAGACTCATCCATCACTCGGAGTCTGCCAGAGCTTCCAATAGTTTTAGTAGCCCAGCGGGACCAGCGACCGCGATCGCAGCGGCTGCCACCAGGTCTGGCGGGGCCTCGCCTGAGGTAACGGCAATTGCCAGATCGACCACAGAAAACGCGTCGAGATCGGTCTCGTCGTCCCCGGCGTAGAGCGAGCGAAGGATCGTCGGGTGCTGGGCGAGGAGGTGCTGCACCGCCGTGCCCTTGTCCCGAGCCAGCGGCGGGTGTGCCTCGAGTGTCATCCGGCCCCACCGCCAGCCGAGCCCTGCCGCGTTGATCAGTGGCACTGCCCGCATCACCAGCACCTCGTGCGCGTACACGGGGTCCGGCGCCTCGCGCAGGTGGACCGACAGCGTCGCGCCCTTGTCCTCGACCCACGCGCCCACCTCGGCCGCAATCGGGGCGATCGCTCGCGCAGTCGAAGCCACAATCGGCAGCCACTCGTCAACCCCTGGTGCATGCTGCAGCACACCGTCTTCGAGCAGTTCGAACCCGTGGTTGCCAATAAACCGCACGCCGATGACAGGCACGAGCCGCGCCGCATCGACTGCCGTTCGGCCCGACACGAACGCGACTAAGCCATACCGCTGTGCGAGCCGCTCGATCACCTCGAGCGTCGCAGGCGGCACCACGCTCAGGTCCGGATGATCAACGATCGGTGCGAGCGTGCCATCAACATCCAGCAAGATCGCACTCCCAGCAGGGTCTTCACGAAACGGTGCGAGGGGATTGCTAGCCATTGCTAGTTAGGATAGAGCCATGGATCTAGAGACCCAGATCGGTCGGATCGGTGTCCTGCCCTATGTGGCGATCGGGGTCGTGTCTGGACTGTTCGCCGCCATGTTCGGGATTGGCGGCGGCATCGTGATCGTGCCACTCCTGATCCTGATTACGAAGATGCCGGCGCGGATGGCGGCAGCCACCTCCCTCGCCACGCTGATCCTGACGTCTCTGATGGGTGTGATCCGCTATTCCGGTAGTGGCCACATCGACTGGGTTGCCGCAATCGTAATCGGCACGCCCGCCATCCTTGGCGTCCTGATTGGCATTCGGTTTCAGAAGCGTCTGCCGAGCGAGTGGCTGATTCTCGGTTTCGGCCTCTTCGTCGTCGTGATCGGCCTCAAACTGGTGTTCACACTCTGATGCATCTCGATGCGACCACTCTCTCGCTCGCGATCGCCTGCGGGGTCGCCGCCGGCCTGCTTGCCGGCCTCTTTGGCGTTGGCGGCGGGATCATCTTCGTACCGACGCTGGTGATCCTCTTCTCGTTCCACCAGCTCGACGCTCAGGCGACATCGCTTGCCGCCATCATCCCCGTCGCCCTGATCGGCGCCTGGCGCCAGAACACCGAGCACCTCGTCTATTGGCGCGGCGCTGTGATCATGGGCATCGGTGCAGCCTTCGGCGTGCTGATCGGCGCCGAGTTCGCGTTGCGGCTCCCCGAGGCCACCCTGTCGCGTGTGTTCGGCATGGTCCTGCTCGTCGTTGGTGGCGAGATGATCATCTCGTCGATTCGTACGTTGAAGGTGAAGCGGGCCTCCACCACTGCCGCCTGACCTGCCGGGGCGCTAGCGGCCGAGTTGGCGGTCCGCGTCGTCTTTGATCGCCAGCACGATCGCTGGATCGCGTAGCGTTGTAGCGTCACCAAGCTCTCGCCCTTGGGCGATGTCCTTTAAGAGGCGCCGCATGATCTTGCCGGAACGCGTCTTGGGGAGGTCTGGCGCGAACAGCAAGAGGCCCGGACGGGCGAACTTACCGATATCGGCGGCAACGTGGGCGGCGAGGTCCTTGCGGAGTTCCTCCGTCGGCTCGTTGCCATCGCGCAAGATCACGAAGGCAGCGATCATCTCGCCCTTGATCGGGTCTTCCGCGCCAATCGCGGCGGCCTCGGCAACTGCCGGATGTCCCACCAGCGACGACTCGATCTCGGTCGTCGAGATGCGATGGCCCGCCACGTTGATGACATCGTCGACGCGTCCGAGCAGCCAGATGTCGCCATCGGCATCGGTGCGAGCGCCGTCGCCTGTGAAGTACACGGTCGGACCAAACCGGCTCCAGTAGGTATCGATAAAGCGCTGGTCGTCGCCCCAAATCGTGCGCAGCATCGAGGGCCATGGGCGCTGCAGTGTCAGGTACCCGCCGCCGCCGATTGCGACCTCGTTGCCCTGCTCATCAACAATCACGGGCTTCATCCCCGGCAGTGGTCCAATCGCCGAGCCGGGCTTGGTCGTCGACAGCCCCGGCAGTGGCGAGAGCACGATCGAGCCCGTCTCTGTCTGCCACCACGTGTCGACGATCGGGCAGCGGTCGCCCCCGACGTGCTCGTGGTACCAAATCCATGCCTCGGGATTGATCGGCTCGCCGACCGTACCGAGCAGGCGTAGCGACGAGACGTCGTACTTCTCGACGGCTGCCTCACCGGCCTTGATCAAGGCGCGGATCGCAGTTGGTGCCGTGTAGTAGATCGAGACCTTGTGCCTGTGCACGATCTCCCAGTGGCGCTCCCACGTCGGATGCTCGGGTGTGCCCTCATAGATGACGCTCGTCGTGTGGTTCGCGAGCGGGCCATAGACCACGTAGGTATGGCCTGTCACCCAGCCACAGTCGGCCGTGCACCAGTAGACGTCGTTGCCTTGGATGTCGAAGACCCACTGGTGCGAGAGCATCGCGCCGAGTAGATAACCGCCTGAGGTGTGGACGATGCCCTTCGGCTTGGCGGTCGTGCCCGAGGTGTAGAGCATGAACAGCACGTCCTCAGCGTTCATCTCCTCGGGTGCGCAGCGCGGCTCCGCCGCTGCGAGCGCGTCGTGCCACCAGGTGTCGTGGTCGTGCCAGGCGACGTCTTGCTCGGTGCGCTTGACGACGAGCACGTGCTCGACACTCGGACAATCGGCAACGGCCTCGTCGACGATGTCCTTGAGCGGGATAATCTGGCCTCGCCGCCAGGCCCCATCGCCCGTAATCACGAGGCGGCAGGTTGCGTCCTGAATGCGGTCGGCCAGCGCGTTGGCAGCAAAACCGCCGAAAATGACGGAGTGGATCGCGCCAATGCGGGCACAGGCCAACATCGCGATTGGCAGCTCGGGCACCATGCCGAGGTAGATCGCCACACGGTCGCCTTTGCCTACGCCATGCGCCTTGAGGGCACTGGCCGTGCGCTCGACGTCCGCCAGCAGCTCGGCATACGTGATCACGCGCTCGTCGCCGGGCTCGCCGATCCACGTAAAGGCCACCTTCTCGCCGCCCCCGTTATCGACGTGCCGATCGAGGCAGTTGTAGGAGAGATTTAGCGTGCCATCAGCAAACCAGCGGTAGAACGGCGCATTCGAATCGTCGAGCGACTGCGTCGGCTCGCGATACCAACTGATCTGCTCGAGCGCACGCCGAAGCCAGAAACCCGTGAAGTCCACCTCTGCCTCGTCGTGCAGCGAGCGGTCCGTGATGCGTGCGTGTTGAATGAATCCTGCGGGCGGCGGCACGCGCCGTGTCTCGTCAAGATGGGCCTCAATCGCATCGCTCATGGCACTACCTCCTCCTGTGCTTCACCGAAAGGCTACCCCGAAACTGCCTACGCCGTGTACCGTTTTGACTGTGAAGTTCCGCCCCAGCACCTTTGCCGCCGCACTGGTCACGATCGTTCTCGCCTCGCTGGCGGTGGGCTTTGGTGCCGCCGCAGCCGATGCTCCGGGCACGACGCCTGAGGGGCGCGCCGCTGGCTTCGTCTTGCAGGTGCGAATCCCCGGCCTGGCGCCGATCACTCACGCTCCGGTGATTTCGCGCGGCGGCTCAGCAACCGCTAGTGGCGGCTTCGCCACACAGCCGGATCCTTCCATCGCGTCGGTAATCACCTCGGACTCCACCACGAACGTGGCCGTGACAGCCGATGCCGCACGCAGCGACTCGACGACGCGCGCTGCCGGTGTGACCCTGCTTGACGGTCTGATTACCGCGGCGACGGTTACCTCCCAAGCCGCCGCTGGCGCGATTACGACCGCGGAGGCCCAGAGTGGCCTGCAGTCGACGGTCGAGGGCCTCGTCGTCGCCGGCCAGCCGATTGTTGCGTCGCCCAACCAGATCGTGGCGATTGCGGGTGTTGGAGACTTAGTCGTGGAGGAAGAGGTCAATGCGGTCCGTGGCCCGCAGGCCACACGTGCCTTCGTGATCGCCCTGCACCTGCGCGTGCGTCAGGAGTACCGTGGCTTGCCGGCCGGCACGGAGATCCTGATCGGCTACGCCGACGCGGGCGCATCCGTCCCCGACCCGACCTCGCTGACACCCCCCGATCCATTGGCCGCCCCGCTCGCTCCGATCATCCCGCTCGGCCCCACCTACGGCGGCGATACACAAGACCCGCCGCCCAGCGGCTTCACGGTGACACCGCCGATCGACCAGGAGCAGGTCGACCAGCTGCTCGATGGGACCTACATGTTCCCCGTGCTCGGAGCCACTGCGAATGACTACTCCGACGACTTCGGTGCGCCTCGCGCCAGCACGGGCTTCCACCAGGGCATCGACATCTTCGGCGCCGCCGGTGCCCCGCTCTTGGCTGTCAATGACGGCGTCCTCTCGCTCGTCGGCACGAATACGCTCGGCGGCAAGCGCCTGTGGCTGACAGACCGCTACGGCAACAAGTTTTATTACGCCCACCTAGCCGGGTTCTCGCCACTCGCCAAGGATGGTACACAGGTGCAGCGTGGTGACGTAATCGGCTTCCTCGGCAACAGCGGCGAGGCCCGCACCACGCCGCCACACCTCCACTTCGAGATGCACCCGGGCGGCGGTTGGGCCGTGCCTCCGTTTCAGTACATCACCTCGTGGCTGACGGGCGTCCGCCAGCCCGTCGTCGCGACGCCGCTGGCGCCGCCCGTCGTCGTGCCCGTGCCGGCCCCGACGACGACCGCACCGAAGCCAAAGCCAAAGCCGCTCGCACCGATTGAGACGCTGCCTGTCACGACCACGACTCCACCACCCCCAACAACCGCTCCCGCTGCACCTGCGCCACCCCCACCCGTTACGACAGCGCCAGCGACCACGGGGACGACCACGGGGACGACCACAGGTACAACCACAGGCAGCACCACAACAGACGCCATCACGGGCACCGGTACGGGCTTCGGCGGCTAAGGCTGGCGAGCCGCGCGCTCGCAGCAGGTAGCGTTCGTCTGATGGATCTTGATGCCGCTAATGCTGTCCTGCTCGAACGGGGAGCTCCTGCGTACCGCGTGGCGCAGATGCGGCAGGCAATTACGCGCGATCTGATCACTTCGTGGGACGAGGCACTGACGCTACCAAAGGACCTGCGTCTAGCATTGTCCGCAGCCGCTCCGGCTAGCGAATTGACGATCGAGGACGTGCAGCGCGCGAAGGACGGCACCGTCAAGGCACGCTTTGCCACCGTCGACGGCTTCCCCGCCGAGGCTGTCCTGATGCGCAGCAAGGACCGCCATACGGTCTGCCTCTCGTCGCAGTCCGGCTGCGCACTGGCGTGCACGTTCTGCGCCACGGGCACGATGGGCTTTGGTCGGTCGTTGACAAAGGGCGAAATTTTCGAGCAGCTGCTCTGGGCTGCGCGGACGGCGCGCGAGAGCAACGCAAAGATCCGTAACGTCGTCATGATGGGCATGGGCGAGCCGCTCCAGAACATCGCTGCGGTGCTCGATTTTTGCCACATGACGAACGACCCCGACGGGTTTGGTTTGGGCGCGCGCTCGATCGCGATCTCGACCGCAGGTTGGATCCCCGGCATTGACGCCTTGGCGAAGGAGCCGATGCAGATCAAGCTTGCGATCTCGCTGCACGCGCCCGATGATGCGCTGCGTTCCGAGTTGATGCCGATCAATCGACGCTATTCCATCAAAGACCTGATGGCGGCGCTTCAGCGTTATCGCAAGGCGACGAAGCGACGCATCTACGTCGAGTACCTCTTGCTCAACGAGGTCAACGATCGTGTTGAGCAGGCCGAGCGACTGGCAGACCTGCTCTACGCCAATCTGCCGGGCGGGACGCACGTCAATTTGATCTGGTACAACCCGACTGGTTCGGACATGACCGCCTCTGCGCCGGATCGCGTCGCGCGCTTCCAGGCCGTCTTGGAGAAGCGCAAGATCGAACACACGCTCCGCCGCTCAAAGGGCGCCGATATCGATGCCGCCTGTGGCCAGTTGGCCGCTCGCGGTATTCAGGAGGCAAAGCAGAAGGCGCGTGAGGGGCGGGCACAGGCATGAGCTGGAGCCCACTCGACTGGGCCCGCAGCACGGGCATTGAGCCCGGCTCGACCGGGACACTGCCGCCACCCGGCTCAACACCCCCGGGTGGCGTGATTGGTATCGACCGCACGGCTCAACTAGCCCGCGTGCAACCAACCGCTGCCCTCGGCGCCATCGAACTGGAGTTGCGCGCCGCCGGCTGGACGCTTGGCCCACTGCCCGAAAACTCGGAGCGCATGCCGGTCGTCTCTGCCGTCGCAACCGACGCGTCCTCGCTGGCCGGGTCCGGTACCGGCTTTCTGTCGCGCAGGTACGACGAGTCTTCGCGGGGTTTGCGTTTGCGCATCCTGCCGATCCCCGAGGCCCAGGCCGGCTGTGCGGTGCTGCTGCCTGACTTCACCCGTGGCGTTGAGGCGCTCCGCCTCCTCGCTCAGCATGACCGTTTGCCCGAGGAGGCGCTCCTGCTCGATCGCAACGCAGCCGGACTGTGGTTGAGTGCGGCCGAGGTCGGCTCGCAGACCGAGTCGCTCTTGCGGCCCGAGGATGCGCTGCTCCTGATGGTGGCGCAGGGCGCGTCGGGCGTCGCCTCCGAACGCATCGCCCGGGCTGCGGCCACCCTCACCGACCTTGGCGCAGAGACGCTCGGCCAGGATG
Organism: Thermoleophilia bacterium; assembly: GCA_009694475.1. Lineage (GTDB taxonomy): Bacteria > Actinomycetota > Thermoleophilia > Gaiellales > F1-60-MAGs149 > F1-60-MAGs149. The sequence goes on along the minus strand of SHUX01000026.1, from coordinate 10,693 downwards.
TCGCGCAGGCATGGGCAGCAACCCGCGAACGTGTCGTCACTGCCGTACCCACCTTGCTGGCGGCCGGCTGGGAGTTTGAGCGCCGCGAGGCGCGCCGCACCTGGAGCGATCCAATCGCCGAGGCGCGCCAGCCTGGCTCGTGGGTCGGCATGGAGGCGACAGGCGCAAACGCACATTCCCTGCTGTTACGCGCACGCAGGTTGTCAGCCGCCAGCTAAAGGTCGGCGATAATGAGGGTGTGCCCACCTTCGAACGCGCCATCGAGATCGCCGCCCCGATCCAGTCCGTCTACGCCTTCCACCTCGACACGCGCAATGCCGCACGCATCGCGTCGGAGGGCCAAGAGTTCGTCTCGATCATCGGCGAGTTCCCGCTCGTCGAGGGTGGCGAGGTCGAGTTGAAGGTCAAGATGAAGCCCCTGCCGGGTACGCAGATGTGGCGTGTACGCGTGACCGAGTTGGCCGAACCTGTGCTGATCGTCGACGAGATGCTGAAGGGCCCATTCGCGAAGTTCCGCCACGAGCACCGCTTCGCCCCCAATGCTCACGGCGGCACGATCCTGACCGACCACATCGAATGGGCGCTGCCGGGTGGTGCAGCCGGACGCCTCGTCGCACCCGTGGCGGCCAAGCTGATGGAGAAATCGTTTGTCGAGCGACAGGCCGCAACGAAGCGGATTCTCGAGGCAGACGCCGCCGCTCAACTGTAAGGAACCACCGCGCTGCGCCATACTCTGCGCATGCCGATCTTTGAGAGTTCGAACGAACTAGACGTACCAATCGAATCCGTCTTCGCGTTTCACCTCGACACGCGCAACGTGCCGCGCGTGACACCTCCGACGCAACAGGTGACGGAGATCGAGGGGACCTTCCCACTCGTCCTCGGCGCCGAGGTGCAGATGCTGATTCGTCAGGACCCAATCCCCACGGCCCAACCATGGAAGATCCGTGTGACTGCACTCGAAGAGCCCACGCTGATCGTCGACGAGTTGTTCGACAATCCGAACTTCGTCCACTTCATCCACACCCACCGCTTCGCTCCCAACGCAACGGGTGGCACGACACTGACGGACCACATCGACTGGGAGATGCCAAACTCAATGGCAGGACGCATGGCAACACCAATTGCCAAGGGCATCCTCGAGAAGGTCTTCACAGCGCGTCAGGAACGGACGAAGGCGCTGCTCGAGGCAGAACACGCCGGCGGCGCGTAGGCACCTCAACGAACGTCGTTCTATGCGGGCCGCCACGAGCGCGTGAACGTCTCCCGCTTGATCAAGACGGACACTCCAGACCACCCGTGAGCTAACGCGGACATGACAAGTGCGCACTTGTCATGTCCGCCTAGCCGAGGAAGTCGAGCAGCACAGGGCTCGGCAGCAGACCGGCCTTCGCACCGCGCTCAAGCAGCGCGGCGACAGCCTCGCGGCCCTGCGCGCCGTAGTCGAGCGTGAGGTCGTTGACGTACATCGCAACGAAGCGATCGTTGAGGTCCGGCGCGATGCCGCGGCCGTACTCGATCGCGTACGCGAGGGCCTCCTCACGGTGCTCAAGGCCCACGGCCACGGCCTCCTTGAGGACGGCGGAGAGGTCGAGCGCACGGTCCTCCGGCACGTCGCGACGCATCGCGACGGCACCGAGCGGCAGCGGCAGACCCGTATCACCCTCCCACCACGCGCCGAGATCGAGCACGCGCTTGAAGCCCTCCTGCTCCCACGTCAACTGGCCCTCGTGGATCACGACGCCGGCGGCAACATCGCCCGACGCGACGGCATCCATGATCGCCTCGAAGTCGAGCTGCACCGGCTCGAAGGCCGGCAGCGCCAGCCGGGCGGTGAGGAACGCGGTGGTCTGCGGGCCGGGCACGGCGACGCGCTGGCCGGCGAGCTCGGCGGGCGCGAGGTCGGTCTTGGCAATCACAACCGGGCCATAGCCCTCGCCGAGCGAGGCACCATGGCCGAGCAGTCGGTAGGTGTCCTGCACGCCGGGGTAGGCACCAACGGACATGGCGGTCGCCTCGAAGCGACCCTCCGCAGCCCACGTGTTGAGCGTCTGGATATCGGCCGGCACAAGTTCGATCTCGAAGCCGCGCAGGTCGAGTGCGCGCTCGGCAATTGCCCACACCATGAAGGCGTCATCGGGGTCTGGGCTATGGCCAACGCGGACGTTCATCGATACTCCAGCGGTCGCATGCCAACGAGCCTACCAACGCTGACTTTCGATCGCGCAGCGAACGTGGACAGGTCGCGCCGGGCTGGGCTTGGCTTGGAGCATGAGTTAACGGGGCATCATCCCGCCCAGCCCACAGCATCGTGACGAAGAGGTCGTGCAGCACGTCCTACACGAGGTTGGTGCTGGTCGGCCACCGCACGACGCGATGCAGGATTCGTACGTCGCCGAGCGCGTGGGTACGGGCTCGCCCGATCGCGTGCTCAACCACCCCGAGGAGACAGAGGCCGTTGGCGCCGACATCATCTCGGAAAAGCGTCGCCTGCTCGACAACTGAGTCAGCGGCGAAGTGCTGCTCGCGCCAGCGCGAGTAAGACAGGCGTTGGGTCGATCAGTTTGGCGACCACGAGATCGTCATCTGTCACGCGCGCATCGACGGCGGGCAGCAGCACGTCGCGAATCGGCGTGACCTCCTGCCATTCGAGATGACCATCAAGGACACAGTCGCGAAGGTCATCTGCGACCACGCGAGCAATCGCCGGAGCATCACAGGTCACAAAGGCAGCGTCGGCGAGGATCCGATAGTCGAGCTCGCGACGCCCCTGACGGTCGGCACCAAGCGCGATGATCGCGGCACCGGGCGCCACCCAATCCGCACGCAGTGCCGGGTCTCGGGCATTCGTCGCCGTCACGATCAGCGAGGCATCGCGTACGGCCGTTGGTGCATCACCAACTAGACGACCGAGTTCGCTCGCCTCCGCGGCGGCCAGCGGATCGGGATCATGGATCAAAATCCACTCGATCGGCAGGACCTCGCGCAGTACCGCTATCGCCAATCGCCCCAACGGCCCAGCCCCCAACACACCGAGCCTGACGGGTTCGTCCCGCAGCATGCGAGGTGCCACCAGCGCCGCGGTCGTGGCAGCAGCAACCCGCGCCGCAGCATCTGCCGCAAACGAGCCAATCACCACGCCCTCGGGGTCGATCACCGTGCATGAGCGCGAGGCCGTGCGACGCCCGCCCGCAGTGATCAGTACCGCGCGATAGCCATCGCCATCGATCGTGGTCGTGACACCCGTCCAGCCATCGTTACGCAACATCATCTGCGGTGCGGGTAGATCCTCGAAGTCGTCAGGCTCGGCGAGCAGAACCGCCAGCGTCAACTCGCGCACCCGAGCGGGCTTGAGCTTCGCGATCGCTTTTTGTACGTCGATGCCGGCCATCTCAGTCCAGGGCGTTGTGCAGAACCACAACGGCGAGTGCCTCGAGGGCCACCCGGCTTTCACCGGCCAATTCGGCCACGGTCGCGGCCACGCACGGACACTCGACAGGAACTTGGGCGGCAAGCTTAATGAGGGCCGCAGCAAGCGGCTCGCCGAAGCCGTCCAACCCTAAATCAGCGGCCGTCTCGAGCGCCGCTCGCGAGCCCAAACTAATCGATTCCGCCGGATTGCCCGCGGCCGCCGCGAGCAGGAGACCCCGCCTGGCTGCAGCGTTCAGCTCGTCCTCATCCATTGCCAACTCGTCGAAGATACGTGCCACGAGGACGGCACCGGCAGCCGTCGCCCACTCCGTTTCGGGCAGCTCAGTGAGCGCCTTTTCAATGGCTGCAAAATCGTGCATTCGTTGCAGCGTACCTGCCCTCTGTCAGCGAAGTCCGAGCGCCGTCCGCAGCGCGCGTGTCTGACGACGGGCAACAGCGAGTGTCGTTCCACCCGGGTCGCACAGTCGTGCCTGAACCCGGCCCTCACCGACAGGCTCGAGCGCCGCGACCTGCGAGAGGTTGACGAGCTGGGAACGATGAATCCGCAGAAAGGTGGTTGGCAGCTGGTCTTCGAGCGCTCGCAGCGAACGCGTGCAGGCCAAGCGGCGCCCATCAACGAGGGCGAGTATCGAATGATCCCGGTCGGCCTCGGCATACGCAATCGCAGCCGGGTCGACCAACAGCGTCTCGCCCTCCGCCCCCTTGACTGGGATCCGCAGCTCGTCCGCCTCACCCGGTGCAGAACCCGCCCGCATCGCCGCCACACGCCGCACGGCAGTGACGAGCCGATCCTGACGAACCGGCTTGAGCAAATAATCCACCGCCTCAACCGAGAAGGCCTGAATCGCACGATCGTCGTGTGCCGTCACAAACACGACCGTGGGCCGGTTCGGCAACGCCGCCAACTTCTTCGCAGTCTCGATGCCACCCGCACCACCCGGCATCGAGATATCGAGAAAGACCACGTCGTAGGCCATGCGCTCAGCGAGGACGAGCGCCTCGTGTGCACTCGCAGCCTCACCAGCAACCTCAACACCATCGATGCCACCCAGCAGGTGGCGCAACTCCGAGCGCGCGGGCGTCTCGTCGTCAACAATCAGTGCAAGCAGCGTCATGCCGCATCCTGTTCGGCACGCGGGCGTTCGATTGGGACAAGCACGCTGACATGTGTGCCAAAGAGCGGCGAGCTCGCAATCCGCAGCCGCCCGAGGTCGCCGTAGTACGCCTGAATGCGGCGATGTACCGAGGCGAGTCCCAGCCCTGCCCCCCCCGAGCCATAGCCAGGCTCGAGGACGTGCTCGGCGTCGGCCCGCGAGATGCCGCGACCATTGTCCCGCACGACCACACGCAACCTCCCAAAGCGCACATCGGCCCGCACAACCACGCGCAAAGGCTGGTCGGTCTTGCCATGTTTGATCGCGTTCTCAACGAGCGGCTGCACGATAAAGGGCGGCACCATCACCCCGCTCGCTGCGGCGCTGACCCGGCGCTCGATCACAAGATCACTGCCAAAGCGCGCCTGCTCAAGCTCGAGGTAGGCCTCAACGTGCTCCATCTCCTCGGCGAACGTGACAAACGTCGACGGCGACCGGAGTGTCGCGCGGCAATACTCAGCAAAGGTCGTCACCAAACGGCGTGCGTCGTCTGGCTGCGTACGGATAAACGTCGCGATCGTATTGAGTGCGTTAAACAGAAAGTGCGGCTCGATCTGAGCCTGGATCGCGGCGAGTTCGGCCGATGTGCTGGCCCGGGCGTGCACCTCTAGCTCACCCGCCTCGAGCGCCGTCGAGACAAGGCCGCAAAGCGATTCGACGACAGCGCGCTCGCGATCCGAGATAGACAGACCACCCTCGAAAAAGGCGATCAGCGAACCAACGACGCGCCCGCGCACCACGAGCGGTCCAACCACGGCCGAGCGCAGGGGGCACTGCGAGTCACAGCCATGTTGCCAGCCAACGGGTAGTCGGGCGACGCGTGCTTCGCTCATTGCCTGCACCGCACCAGGTGGTGCTGCCGTACCCGCGCCATGGTGATCGGCGGCGAGTCCGACGTGAGCCAATACGTGGTCTCGATCCGAAATCGCGACTGCGGCATACCCCAACCGCTCCTGTGCCTCCGTGGCCAAGAGCAAAGCGGCTGCCGGCGAAAGTCCATCGTGCAAGACCGGGGTAGTGATCGCCACAACCTCCAAGATCGCGCCCGCGGGACCCGAGCCAAAGACGTCATCCGGACGCACAGCCGAGCGAATCAGGTTGAGCGCTAACACCATCAGAAAGGTTGTGATGACGATGACGGGGACAATCGCGATCGCGCGCACATCCCAACGGGAGAACCCCTCGAGTGCGAGACCAACAATGCCCGCCTGGAGTAGTCCAAGTGCAGCGGCTGCGAGCATCGGTCCACGGAAGTCAGCCCAATGGCGCCGACTCGCACGAGCGGACGCGCCACGACGACTCGAAACCCACGTAAATGCTGCCTCGCGGCGCGTTTCGTCCTGCTCTGGAATGCTCACGTAGAGTGATGCTAGCCGGGTGCGAGTGGGATCGCAGTTAAAAACGGAGACGCCCGGTATTATGGGTCGCCGGTACCAATGGCCAATACCATCCCTGTCCGCGACCGTCCCCGCCCGACTCCACGCAAGCGGAGGCCCCGACGCAACAATGCTCGCCGACGACAAATTGTCGTCCTCGTGATTGCCGTGCTGGTCGTGCTGACGGTTGTGCACGGACTCTCTTTTCGCGGCGCTGTCGCCCCTGGCGTGAGCGTCAATGGCATCGACATTGGTGGCCTCGCGCCCGCCGACGCCAAGGCAGTCCTGAAGCAAAGCCTGTCCCCGCAGCTCGACAAGAACATCAGTGTCACCCTCGACACACAGAGCGCGACGATGAATCCAGCCGAACTCGACGCACGGATCGACCTCACCGAGACCGTCGATCGGGCGATGCGCACTGGTCGCTTGCGCGCGTTGCTCCTCCCCTTCATCCACTCGGCGAACGTCGAGCCCTCAATCACCACGCCGCTCAACCCGCGGATCCCCGCCAACTTGCGCCTGATCGCCGAGCCAGCACGCTCTGCCACCGTCAGCATCTCCAACGGTAAGACGACGATCTCGCCCGCACGCGATGGACACTCGATCTCGAAGCGCGCCATCCTGTTCGCGGCCGCGCGCGCCGCCCTTGCCGGGCAGGGCAAAATCTCCCTGACCTCGAAGACCACCAAGCCCGCCATCTCCACGGCCGCCGCGCGGGCCGCTGCCGAATCTGCTGCCGAACTCGCCTCCGCACCAATCGCGCTCAACGTTGACGGCAGCCGGGTTGGCGCACTCTCCACCGCGACTCTGCAAGCCGCCATCATCGTGCGCAACGAGGACGGCAAGGCGACTGTCGCCTTCGAGCCCAGCAGGCTCGCCACCGCAATCAGCGAGGCGCTCGATAAGCTTATTCGCGAACCCCAGAATGCTGTCTGGGGGACGAATGGTACGCGCGCCTGGGTCGAGCCCGCCAAGGATGGCGTCGCATTCGAGCCGCGTGCCGCCGCCGACGCTGTTCGCGCCGCAGCCCTCGCCGGTGGCGCCCGTCAGGCCGAGATCCAACTCAACCGAGTCTCACCGCGACGGTCGACGCTGGAGGCTGAGCAGTTCGAGATCACCACAAAAGTTGCGGGAGCCATCACCGAACTCGGCGACTCCTCGTCCAATCGCACTCACAACGTGGCGCTGATGGCGGAGATTCTCGACAACCGACTCGTGATGCCGGGTGAGACCTTCTCCTTCAATGATGCGGTCGGTCCACGCTCGCCAGAACGTGGTTTTCTTGAGGGGCTGGCTGTCGTCGACGGGCTGCTGATCCCATCGATCGGCGGTGGCGTCTGCCAGGTCGCGACGACCCTCTACGACGCCGCCTTTGCGATGGGGCTGCAGATTGTCGAGCGCCACAATCATGGCTTCTACATCTCGCACTACGGCCTCGGGATGGATGCCACCGTGGCCTGGCCGGACCTCGATTTGAAGTTTAATAACAACACGTCGCACCCAATCCTGATTCGCGCCACCTCCGACGCCAGCACGATGCTGGTCAACCTCTATTCAGCCCCGAGCGACGGCCGTGTCGTCGTAACTAGCGTCAACGAGCGCTACGAGATCAAACCGCCAGAAAAGCGCTACTTGGGAGACCCCTTTGCTCCAGCCAAAAAGGTGAGCCCGTACGTCGACGGCCAGGACGGGTTCGCCGTCGACGTGACCCGCGACGTGACCCGCGATGGCGAGACCCTCTCGCACGACGTCTTTGTCTCGACCTACGCTTCACAGCCCGATACGTACATCGTTGGCCCCGGCGCGTACCCGCCCGGCGACAACGTGCTCGAGCCACCACCGTATGGGTGGGTGAGTCCGTACGACCCCAACCCGCCCAAGCCCGTCTTCTAGGCAGCGGGCCCCGAGGACGCACGCACGGCGAGCGCCGGTGCGATCACAACGCGGTGTTCGTCGACCTTGCCCGCGAGGTGATCAACAAGAAAACCCACTGCACTGCGGGCCGCGCGGTCGACGCTCCAGTTGACGCTTGTCAATGGTGGGTCGACGAGCCGCGAGAGCGGGTGGTCGTCAAAGCCGACGATCGAGACGTCTTCCGGTACGCGCAGTCCAAGCTCGCGACAGCCGTGCAGGACGCCATAGGCGATCGAGTCGGACAGGCAGAAGATTGCCGTCGGTCGATTATCCCGCTCCAGTACCTCGAGGGCCAGGGGGCGCGAGCCATCGAGCGAGTAGGCACACGGAACAATCTCGCACTGCAAACCCAAGATCGCGGCCTGCTCACGGACGGCGCGCTCCGATGGTCGATCCGGTGAGGCGCCGACAGCCCACGACAGGATCGCGATCTGCTCGTGCCCGAGTGCGTGGAGGTGGCGCAGCACCTCGCCGACGCCGGTGGTCTGATCAAACGCCACCTCGCCAACCAGCTCGGCGCCCACCAACTGTCCGGCCACGGTGACAGTGGGCAGATGCGCGACAATGTCGACCCACGAGCCCCCGGCCGGACCGACGGGCGCCACGATCAGTCCGTCAACGCGCTGCGCAGTTAAGCGCTGGGCCAAGACCAATTCTTCGTCGGGGTTACCATCGGCGTCCGCCAACAATGTATGCAGCCCGTGGCTACGCAACTCGCGTTGGATCGCGTGGGCGAGCGTCTGGTGCCAAAAGTCGGCGAGGCTACCGACGAGGAGGCCAACCGTGCCGGTCCGTCCACCTCGCAGCGCCCGTGCAACCGGGTCGGCGATGTAGCCGAGCTCGTCAGCCTTCGCCTGTACGCGCCCGATCGTGGCGGCCGACATCCGCTCGCCCCGTAACGCGTACGACACGGCTGTCACCGAGAGGTCCGTCTCCTCGGCAATCTGGCGGATTGTTGGTCGCTTTGCTGGGGTTGCCATGGATTCAGCGTAGCGCCCGCGGCACCGGATAGGTCTTGACAACCGAGAATCCCAGCGTTATAGTCAGGTGCAACGGTTCAGTTTAACGATTCACATTTTCCGCAAGGAGAACATTTTGAGCACGGCAAAGACCCCGATCGGCACCCCTCTGAGCCCTGACGAATGCGTTGCGATCGCGGCGACACTCGGGGCGCAGCCGGATGCGTGGCGGCCACATGTCAACCATCAGCCTGGCGTTCGCCACTTCGAGCGCATCGTGCATGAGGACTCGCACGAGGTCTATGTAATTTCCTGGGTTGACGATCACGATACGGGCTTCCACGATCACGGCGTGTCCTGCGGCGCTGTACATGTGTTGGAGGGTGGCATCTTCGAGGAACGTTTGGGCTTTGGCGAGAGCAACCTCGAGCGACTCGTCGAGCCAGGCGAGACGATCCGTTTTGCTCCGTCCTATATCCACCGTTTTCGGCCGCAGAACGGCATCCCGACAACGTCGATCCACGTCTACTCGCCGCCACTCGGTGCGATCGGGGCCTATCACCGGGGTGACGACGGCGCATTGATTCGAACACCGATCGATGGTGAGGCCGAACTCGTCAACCTCAACGCCTAGCACGGGCTCCGTCACGTGCAGAGCCGTGGCCTCGGCGCCAGTATTGATGCCAGTCGAGGCGCGCCGATCCTCCGTGTGCCCTTCAGGCTGCTTAACGCGACATTTTGGGCCCGGGCCCAAAATGTCGCGTCGGCTTGCGTAGCGCCTGGAGTTCCGGCCACGATCGCGTGTTGACGATGTCGCCGGCCGTCGCCCAACCACGCCGCGCGCAATCGACGCCGTAGCGCAACACCTCGATGCTGTCCGGGTGATGCGCGTCGCTCGAAATGCAGATCTTCACACCCGCCGCGATCGCCGCTCGCACGTGTTCGGGTCGTAGGTCGAGGCGCTTCGGATTCGCGTTGACTTCGAGGAAGGTGCCGGTGCGTGCGCAGGCTGCGATGAGTGCCTCGACATCGAGATCGTACGGCTCGCGTCCATCCAACAGTCGCCCCGTCGGATGTGCAATCACGTCGACAGATGGGTGCTCGGCCGCCGCGATCATGCTGGCCGTCAACGCATCGCGATCCTGACCACGCCGACCATGCGCCGAAGCAACAACCCAGTCGAGCTCGGCCAACACCTCGTCAGGCAGGTCCAACAGACCGCCGGGCATGATGTCCACCTCGATGCCCGTCAACAGGTAGAACCCCCTGCTGCGCAACGGCTTGGCGGCTTTTTGCACCAGTTTCATATTGGCCACAGTTTCGTCGGCATCGAGGCCGATCCCCATCCCAACCGCTTTCGAGTGATCGGTGATCGTCAGATACGAGAGTCCCCGCGCGATCGCAGCCTCGGCCATCTCGCTTGGAGTGGCGTGTCCGTCGGAGGCATCGCTGTGCGCATGCACGTCGCCCTGCAACTCGGCGAGCGAGACGAGCACTGGCAGCGCGCCGTTTGCGGCGGCCTCGAGTTCGCCCTGGTTCTCGCGCAACTCGGGTGGGATCCACTGCAGACCAAGCTGCCCGTACACCTCTTCCTCGGTCGCACAGGGGGCAACATCGCCACCGGCAATCGGAGCAAACCCGTGTTCCGAAAGACTCAGCCCCTGACTACGCGCACGCTCGCGCAGCGCCACGTTATGCGCCTTCGAGCCGGTGAAGTGCTGCAGCAACGACCCCCACTGCGCCGGCTCAATTACCCGCAGATCGACCTGCATCCCATCGTGCAAGACGACCGAAGCCTTCGCCTCACCAAGCGCCGTCACGTCCTGCACGCCGGCGTACTCTGCGAAACGCTGAAGGA
>SHUX01000025.1 GCA_009694475.1 Thermoleophilia bacterium | reverse complement strand
ATCATCTCGGCGGCCAACGCGCCGTTTGGTGGTGTCAAGGAATCGGGCTACGGCCGCGAGGGTGGCTCGGTCGGCATCGACGAATATCTCGACGTCAAGTACGTCTTGATCGGCGGAGTGGGAACGGTCTAGACGATGCGCGCCGTCCGCCAACACGCCTACGACGCACCGCTCGTCGTCGAGGAGGTCGCAACGCCCGTGGTAGGGGCTGGCGAGTCGCTGATCTCGATTACCTATGGCGCCGTCAATCCGCTCGATGTCTGGATCTCGCTCGGCAGCGTCGCGGCGGCTGGTCCGCTGCCACGGACGCCAGGGTGTGAGGGCGTTGGGATCACCAACGATGGCCAGCGGGTGGCCTTTCGTGGCGCTGGTCTTGGCATCGTGCGCGATGGCGCGTGGGCCGAGCAGGTTGCTGTGCCGGATGTGGCGCTGGCGGCGATTCCCGAAGGCTGCTCCGATCAGGAGGCTGCCGCACTTGGCATTCCGGGTGTGACGGCGCTGGATTGTCTCGATGTTGCGGAAGTTGGCGCGGGCACGACGGTACTGATCCTCGGTGCGTCGGGCGGTGTCTCGACGATCGCCATGCAACTTGCTAAGACGCGTGGAGCGCGGGTGATTGCGCAGACGACCTCACCACAGCGCGTTGGTCAGGTCTCACGCTATGCCCATGAGGTCGTCGTTGCTGATGCCGCGGCTATTGAGGAGGAGGTGCGCCTGCTCGCACCCGATGGCGTCGATGTGATCATCGATCCAGTGGCCGGGCCGTTTGCGGCTCCCAGCGTGCGCCTCCTCGCACCGGGTGGGCGTCACGTGATCTACGGCGCCAGTGCCGGCTCCGAGTTTTCGTTTGCGCCTCAGGAGATGTACCGCAAGAACGCCCGCTTGATCGGCTACAGCGGGCTGCCTGTCGCTCCCGCGGCGACTGCGCGCAGCCAAGAGGCCCTGTTTGCACTCGTTGCGGCCGGAACGCTCGAGGTCGTAATCGCCGACGAACTGTCGTTCGACGACGCCAACCTCGCGGTCTTGCGCATTCGCGAGAACAACGTCGGTGGCAAACTGCTCCTCAAGCCCTAGAGCTCGTCGGGCTCAGTGAGAGCCGCGATTCGTGCGTCGCGCTTGCGGCGCCGTCGCCAGACGACGAACATCGCGAGCAGGCGAATCCCAAACATTCCGGCGCCGAGAAACACGAGCGCGACAATCACGAAGGCCTGCTCTGGGAGACGGCCGAGCTCGACCGTGCGGATCGCCATCGCGATCACGACCATGCCGATCCAGACGATCGCGCCACGACGAATGCCACGGGGCGAGCGGGGGAGATTGACGATGATCGCGCTGATCACGTAGCCGACCAAGAACGGCCAGGCCACGGCGAAAACCGTCAATGGAGTCAGTTCGCTGGCGTGGTTTTCGCGCCCCAAAATCGCGAAAAGACAGATCCACGCGACATCAAGGAGGAGCCACGGCATACGATGATGATCGCATGAGCACCCACGATGTCCCCGGGATCGTCCTCGCAGTTGGTGGTGGACTTGCGGCCGTGCGCACCGAAACAGGCGAGGAGCGCATCGCCAAGTTCGCGGGTCGCCTTGAAGAACGACCCGTCGCAGGCGATCGTGTGCGGCTCTTCATGGAGGACGAGGAGGGCGCACGCATCGACGTGATCGAACCGCGCACCACCGAGTTGCGGCGACAGCAACGCATGCGTTCCGAAGGCGAGCGGGCGATGAAGGAGCAGGTGCTCGCCGCCAATGCGGAGTGCGTGCTGATCGTCGCTTCGGTCACCGACCCGCCGCTGCGGCGTGGTCTGATCGACCGCATCTTGGTAGCAGCGTGGCGTGGGGGGATGGAGCCGCTGCTGGCGATTACGAAGGAGGATCTGTCAGACCGCGCCGACGAGTTGCCTGAGGCTGTGCTGGCGGACTATGCGGCGATTGGTGTACCAGGCGTCCTGATTGACGTGCGCACCGATGCGGGTGCCGATGCAGTGCGCGAACTGATCGGTGGGCGCACGGCAGCGGTGATCGGCCACTCCGGTGTTGGTAAGTCGACGTTGGTCAACGCGCTGACCGGCGGCACGCTAACGATCGGCGCGATCCACGAGTTGTCGGGACGCGGGCGCCACACCACAACGACGGCGACGTGGCTCGACCTTCCGGGTGGGGGAGGGCTGATCGATCTCCCGGGGATTCGGAGTTTTTCGCTGGCAGGGATTACGCCCCACGACCTGGCCGATGCCTTTGGTGATATTGCGGACAGCGCAACGAAGTGTCGCTTTAGTGATTGTCGTCACGTTGGCGAGGCCGGCTGCGCGGTCGAAGGCACGATCGAGCCGGCGCGCCTAGCCAGCTATCGCAAACTGCTCGAAGAGCTCGAGCGCGGCTAACTCGCCCTGCTAACTGACACCGCTAGATCTTGCCGATTGCCTTCTTGAGGCGATCAAGTTCGCGCGACTTTGCCGTCAACTCTTCGAGTTGAGTCTCAAGTGCCGAGACGTGCTTGTGGAGGGCATCGATGGCGGCACGCGCATCGTGTGCCAGCCGCTCGGCCTGTGCCCCGCCCACCTTCTTGGCTGCGTGGGTCGTGCTGCGAACGGACTGTCGTACGCCGCCGCCGCCTGGCTGCCGCTTGGCGATGCGGTAATACGTGGTGGTGACCGTAGCCGCAGAGCGCCCGGTCTCGCGGGCAACCTGCGCGAACGCCTCGGTCTTGTTCATGCCGCGGTCGATCAGACGTCGGACCTGCGCATACGTATCCGGACCAATCGAGCCACGGGCGGATTGCTGGGAGGTTTCGGAGCGGGATTCAGACATAGAAAAAGTTTGTCATATCTCACAAGCCTCCGGCGCATACAAATAGCAAAGTCAAATACAAAAAGAATGTGGCTACTGCGCACGAGCGCGTTCACTCTTTGACTCTGACAAATGTGAGCCGTTGGTAGGGATTGCGTGCGGCAGCGTCCGGCGTCGGTCACAATAAGGCCATGCAGCGTTTTCTTCGAATCTTTCCTTTCCTCGCCTTGATTGCCATCGCGACGGCGCTTGCCGCCTGTGGTGGCAGCTCGCTCGCCAGCGATCCCGGCAAGGTCTTGCAGGAGGCCAAGCTGCCGCCCGCTGGTCCGAACGCCTCCACCCTCACCGCGACCTTCACGCCCAAGGCAGAGGCCGCTGATGGCGGAGGTACGACGACTACCCAGGACGACAGTCCGCTCGGTCAACTCGGGGGGCTCCTCGGCGGACCGATCACGATCGTGGCGACAACGCAAGGCGACGCCGCCACGGGCGTGACTGCAGATGTCAAGATCACCGCCGGGCCAATCGAGCTGCCATTGACGGCTCGTGCCAACCAGGACAACGCTTGGGTACAGCTGAACGGCGAGTGGTACGAGCTCGGCTCGCCACTCGGCATCGATTTTGGTGCCGCCGGTGGACTGCTCGGCGAGCTACCCAAGTTGATCAAGGATCCAAAGGCGACGGCAGTCGAAGATGTTGACGGCATCGCGTGCGATCGCATTAGCGGCACAATCGACCCGGAGGCCTCGGCCACCGAGGCGCTCGGTGAACAACTTGAGAATCTCCCGCTCGACCTGTCGGCTCTCGCGGCAGGCAAGGCTGAGGTCAGCGTCTGGGTTGGGCAAGACGATCGCGTAATTCGACGCATTCAAATCAATACGGCTGGCTCGGGCGATACTGCCGCGGCTGGTGGCCTGCTGGTCGATCTGACAGTCGTTCCTGCCGAAGCGGTTGAGGTGACAGCGCCGGCAGACGCCAAACCGATTGGCGACCTCTTGGGAGCGTTGCTCGGTGGTGCAGGTGGTGGCCTTGGTGGCCTCGATCTCAGCGAATTGGGCGGGGCTCTAACTGGAGCATCCGCGTGAGCGAGACGATTGTGGCCTGCGTGCAGATGCACGCAGATCGGCCACTTGCCGACAACATCGCTGTCGCCGAGCGCCTCGTCGCGAAGGCGGCAGCTCGCGGTGCCGAGGTTATTTCGTTGCCCGAGCGCTGGAACGGCACTGGCACTGATGACGTAATGGTGGCCGCGGCCGAGGCGCTTGAAGGCGAGTCTGCGCAGGCGATGGCAGCGTGGGCGAGGCAGCACGGCGTCTGGCTGCACGGCGGCTCGATTGGCGAGGACACCGAGCCGGGTGTACGCACCAGCAACACCACGCTCGTCTTCGACCCTCAAGGCAATCGCGTCTCGACGTACCGCAAGATCCACATGTTCGACATCGATGTTGAGGGTGCCGAGGCGCGCGAGTCGGCGGCCAACAAGCCTGGCGACCGGCTCGTCTTGAGCGAGATCGCTGGCTGGCCGGTCGGGTTGACGATTTGTTACGACCTGCGCTTTCCCGAGCAGTATCGCGAGCTCGCGCTCGCTGGTGCCGAGGCCTTCATGGTTCCTGCGGGCTTTACGATGGCGACCGGGCGTGACCATTGGGAGATCCTCTTGCGCGCGCGAGCGATCGAGAATGCCGCCTATGTGATTGCCGCCAACCAGCATGGCTTCTGGGCTGGCAGCGCACGGTACGCGCGCTCGATGATCATCGATCCGTGGGGCGTCGTGCTCGCCAATGCGGGCGATGGTGAGGCAATCTGCGTGGCCACGATCGACCGCAAACGCGTAGCCGAGGTGCGTCGGCTGATCCCGATCTTCAGCGCCCGCCGCCCCGACGCCTACCGCTTCGCGGAGTAGTCCCAGCGCGTAGCGCGTTCCAGGGAGGACATGACACGTGCGCACTTGTCATGTCCTCCCTGGAACGCGAGCGGACTCTGATTGCGCTTAGAGGCTGCCGAACGCCGTTAGGACTGCGCGCGCCATCTTGACGCCGAGCTCGTACTGGTCGATCCGCAGGTGTTCATCGGGGGCATGGATGCGATCGTTTGGTAGAGCGCAGCCGCTCAGGATAGTCGGGACGCCTTGTTTGGCGAGTGCCGTGACGAGCGGGATCGCGCCGCCAGAGCGGACGATTGCGCAGGGCATACCCGTGGCCTGCACGAAGGCCTCGCGCGCCAGACGGATGGCCGGCAATTCGGGATCGAAGGTCGCACCATCGGCCATGCCACGGACGGCGAACTCGAGCGTCGCACCGACAGGTGCGCGCTCACGCAGCAGGTCTTGGACTGCCTGCCAGAACTGGTTGCAGTCTTGGCCGCCGACGAGGCGGAACGAGATCGCGGCGGTGGCCTCGCTCGGCACGATCGTGCGGTTCTGGCCGGCGTCGCGACAGGTGATGGCATTGACGTCGAACGTTGGCATTGCCGTGGTGCGCCGGTAGTAGTCGGCAAGCGCCTCGGGATTGGCTGCGTTGATGCCAGCGATCGCGAGTTCGCCGGCTGGATCTGGCAGGGTCGCCCAGGCCTCCTCCTCGATCGGTGAGGCAGGAGCAACGCCGACCATCAGCGATTCGTGCAGGCGTCCGTCAGGGCCAGCCGAGAGGTCTGAGATTAGGCGACTGAGCACGTGTGCGGCGTTGAGTGCCGCGCCGCCGTAGAGGCCGGAGTGAGCATCGCGATCGCCCGTGCGGACGCTGATCGTGGCCGTAATGACACCTCGGACACCGGCTTCGATCGCGAGGTGACCAGGCTCGACGAAGCCCGCGTCAAAGACGACCGCTGCATCGTACTGGCCGGCTGGCTGCTGCTCGATCCAGTCGATCACCGAATGACCACCGATCTCCTCCTCGCCATCGAGCACGATCGTCAGATTGACGGGAAGGGCGCCTTCCTCTGCCAGTCCGGCCGCGCCGGCGAGCAGGGAATGAAAGTTGCCCTTGTCGTCGCTCGCACCGCGCGCATACAGCGCACCGTCGCGAATCGTCGGCTCGAACGGAGGGGTTGTCCAGTCTGCCAACGGCGCAACAGTCTGCACGTCGTAATGGCCGTACAACAACACGTGTGGGCCAGTGCCCGTCGACGAGGGCAGCTGACCAACGACGAGGGGGTTGACCTGGGTGGGGAGCACCTCAGCGGTGCCGCCCGCCGAGACAATGCGGTTGCAGACCCACTGGGCAGCGGCGGCGAGATCCTCGACCGTGCCATCGCCCGACGAGATCGACGGAATGCGGAGGAATTCGGACAGCTCGGCGATCAGCTGATCAGTGGTACGGGCCATGCGTTGACTCCCGGAGGGCGGTATGGACGTAGGCTTCGACGGCCGCTCCGGCGCGCCAAGCCTATGGACGAAGAGAACACTACTCCGCAATCGACCCCGCCGCCGGAGGCGATCGCTGGCCTTGAGGCAATTACGGCTGCGTTTGCCGAGACGGATGGCGTCGAGCAGGTCGCCAATCGGCTCGGTTCGACCTCGCCCGTGGCGGCGCGCTGTGCCGAGGCGATCCTGCCGCTCGTCGTGGCGGCGTTGCATCAGTGGCGACGCGATACGGATCGTCCGGCACTGTCGATCGTCGTGGCAGACGATGATCGGGCGCGCGAATTAGCCGATGCGATTGCCGCCTTTGCGCCAACGGCCGCCGTCGCCTTTCTGCCGCACCGCGGCGTCGACTGGGGCTCCGGACTTGACCCATCGCCACATCTTGTCGGCGAGCGAGCGCACGCGCTTGCGGTCTTGGCAGAAGGCGGCATCGTCGCCGTCTCGGTCGAGGCGCTGGTGGAGAAGCTGCCGGGCCGCGCGACGCGCCCACAGGGCTTTACGATTCGTCGCGGCGACACGCATGATCGGGACGATCTCGTCGGGCGACTCGTCGCGATGGGCTACGAGCGTGTTGATGGCGCAGTCGACGAGCGCGGCCAGGTCTCCGTTCGCGGCGATGTCGTCGACATCTTTCCGACGACGGGTCGTGAGCCGGCTCGTGTCGAGTTGTTTGGTGACGAGATCGAGCGCCTATCGTCGTTTTCGACACTGACGCAGCGGTCGCTGGGTGTACTCGAGGCGATTACGGTGCACCCGGCAGTTGATGGCGACGCCGGCGACGTGCCTGAGCGGCTGGGCGATGAGGGGCCACATCTCCCTGAGGGTCTCGTTGTACTGGCTCCCGAACTGCTGGCCGCTGGCCCGCTTGTGCTCTGGGACGCACCCGAAATCTTGGCCGCTGGTCGCGAGCGCATCGAGGAGATCCCCGGCTCTGCGCGCCGCGCGTACCTGACGCACGAGGCGCTCACCGAGACGCTCGAGAGCGCTCATCGGCTCGACATGCTGCCGAGCGGTCAGGCCGTCGTCTTCGAGGGACACCCGCCGGCGTTGGCAGCTCGAGGTCTCGCCGAGATCGAGCGCGCCTTGCAGGGTCTCGTGCGGCGCGACCTGCGCGTTGTGCTCTCGTTCGTTCACACCGGTGACGCCGATCGTGCGGTGCGGCAACTCAAGCGTGTTGACGTCGAGTGGTTGGCCGAGGGTGAGGAATTGCCGGAGGTCGCTGGCGTCTATGCCGTTACGTCGTCCCTACGACGCGGCATGGTCGCATCAACGGCGCGTATTGCAGTAATCGCCGGCGGCGGCCTATTCCGCTCGCGACGCAGTGCACCAACCCGCGGGAGTCGAGCGATTTCGTCGTTCGGCGACCTACGCCCCGGCGATGTCGTCGTCCACGAAGACCATGGCGTTGGACGTTTTGAGCGCTTCGAGACCCGCACAGTTGGCGGCGTAACGCGCGACTATCTCGACCTCGCATTCCGTGGCGAAGACCGGCTCTACCTGCCTCACGAGCAGATCAGCAAGCTGACGCGCTATGTCGGCGCCGATGGGCGTGAGCCAGCCCTCTCGAAGCTCGGTGGTAAGTCGTGGCTGCAGCTGAAGACGCGTGCTCGTACGGCCGTGCGTGAGATGGCCGGTGAGCTACTGGTGCTGTATGCACAGCGCCAGGCCGTGCCGGGCGTCGCACACAGCGAAGCCGGTGAGCTCTTGCAACGCGTCGAGGAGGGCTTCCCCTATAGCGAGACGGACGACCAGGCCCGGGCGATCGAGGAGGTGATGGACGATCTCTCGCAGGATCGTCCGATGGATCGCCTGATCTGCGGCGACGTTGGCTTTGGCAAGACCGAGGTTGCGTTGCGCGCCGCCGTGCGCGTGATCGAGTCGGGCAAACAGGTGCTGATGCTCGCACCGACGACGATTCTCGCCCAGCAGCACGGCGCGACGTTTCGTAGCCGCCTGCTCGATCTGCCGATTTGCATTGAGGTCATCTCGCGCATGCGCAGCGCGAAAGAGGCCAAGGCTGCCGTCGAGGCCTTTCGTGCGGGCGAGGTTGATCTGCTGCTTGGTACCCATCGCGTGTTGTCGCGCGATGTTGTCCCGGCCGATCTCGGGCTTGTAATCGTCGACGAAGAACAGCGCTTTGGTGTTGCCCAGAAGGAACTGTTGAGGCAGATGCGCACCGAGGTCGACGTACTCGCCTTGTCCGCCACGCCGATTCCACGCACGCTGCACATGTCGCTCGCGGGACTGCGCGACATCTCGGTCATCGCGACGCCACCGCGCGGACGCCGACCAATCCACACACATGTCGGGGAGTACGACGACGAGCAGGTGGCCGGCGCGTTGCGGCGCGAGGTGGAGCGCGGGGGCCAGGCCTTCTATCTCCACAATCGGGTCGAAACGATCGAGGAGGCGGCCGCGCATTTGCGCCAACTCTGCCCTGAACTGCGCTTTGGTATCGGTCATGGTCAGATGGCGGAGCGCGAGTTGGAAGCGGCGATGGCGTCGTTTCTGCGCGGCGACCAGGATGTGCTGGTCGCTACGACGATCATCGAGTCGGGGCTCGACATTCCCACGGCAAACACGATGATCGTGGAGCGTGCCGACCTGCTCGGTCTGTCGCAGCTGTATCAGATCCGTGGTCGCGTCGGCCGGTCTAATGTGACTGCGCATGCCTATTTGCTGTATCCCGATGCGACCGAGTTGAGCGAGGAGGCGCGCGCACGCCTGGCAGCACTCGCGGATTACACCGAGCTCGGCTCGGGCTTTCGGGTCGCTATGCGCGATCTCGAGTTGCGCGGTGCTGGCAATCTGCTCGGCGACGAGCAATCGGGCCATGTCGCTGCGATCGGTTTCGAGCTCTACTGCGACTTGTTGGCCGAAGCCGTCGCCGATCTGCAGGGCGTGGCGCCCGAGACGCTCGCTGCTGGCCCCCGCATCGACGTCACCCTCGATGCGTATGTGCCGGCCGATTACGTGGGCCTTGAGGCAGTCAAGATGGACGTCCATCGCCGCATCGCCCTCGCCACGGAAATCGACCAGTTACGTGACCTCGAACTCGAACTCGCCGACCGCTTTGGCCCGGTGCCCGAGCCGGTGGCAAACCTGATTGGGATGCAGGAGTTGCGGCTTACGGCCGCACCGCTCGGCGCCGTCGCCATCCAGGTCCGCAAGGATGGCGTGCAGATTCGTGGTGCGCGTATCACGCTCGACGAGGTGCGCGCGCTGCGCGAACAGTTTCCAGACCTGCGCGCAGTTACCACCAAAGACGATATTGGACTGCCGCCACGGGAGTCCGGCTCACTTCTAGAGCGGGCTGGCGAATTAGCCGATGCTATGATCGGGCTGCGTTCGGAAGCGCCCAACGGGGCATAGTTTCCCAGCCGCGTATGTTTGAACCCACTTTCTGGAGCTAATCCTCGTATGCGTAAAGCCACCTCGCTCGTCATCCTGCTCGCCACCCTCGCACTCGTTTTCGCGGCCTGCGGTGGTTCAGACTCAGGCTCCGCACCGAGCGAGCAGCCGAAGGTCGCAGCGGGGAGTGTTGCTGTGGTGGGTACGCAGCAGATTACGCAGGCCGAGTTCGATGCGGTCTACAACTACGCGATCAAGCAGGGTGTCGCCAGCGGACAGACGGCACCGGAGAAGGGTTCTGCCGAGGAGACCACGCTCAAACAGCAGGTGATGCAGAGCCTCGTGCAGAATGCCGAGATTGCGCAGGAGGCGACTGCGAAGAAGATCAAGGTCGACCCGAAGAAGGTCGACGAGGACCTTAAGGCCTTCAAGTTGCAGTGCTGTGAGGACAACCCAGCCAAGTATCAGAAGTACCTCAAGGAGCAGGGCCTGACCGAGGCCGAGTTGACCGCCCAGTTCGAATTGCGCCAGCAGGCCGAAGGGCTGTTCGACGACGTCACCAAGGGTGTCAAGGTGACGGCCGAAGAGGCACAGAAGCAATTCGACAAGGACGAGAAGACGAAGTACACGACCACGCAGGCGCGCAAGGTTGCGCACATCCTGGTCGACGTCGCTCCCAAGGGAAAGGGCACGGCAGCCGACTGCACGAAGGCCGCCAAGGTGCTCAAGGAGGTACAGGCGAACCCGAAGGACTGGAAGGCCCTCGTCAAGAAGTACTCGGCCGACCCGGGGTCCAAGGACACGGGTGGCGAGTACGATATTACCGACGACGAAAACTGGGATGCCGACTTCCGCATGGGCGCCTTCGGGCTGGCCGACACGGGTGACATCACCGACCCGCCGGTGCAATCGCAGTTTGGCTGCCACATCATCAAGGCCCTCGGCCCGATCACGCCCGCGACCGTAAAGGCCTTTGACGAGATCAAGCAGCAGATCATCGACGAGCTGACGCTAGCCAAGAAGGACGAGGTCGCAACGAAGTGGTTCGAGGGTGTGCAGAAGTCGTACGAGAGCAAGACGACCTTTGCCAAGGGCTACTCGATGCCGCCGGCACAGACCACCTCGACGGCAACGACCACGGGCTAACGCATGATTGCTCGGCGCGTCGTCGCACTGGGCGGGGGAGACCCGTCTGGTGTGCCCGCGTTGGGTCTAGAGGAACTCGTCCGTGCGGGTGTTGCAGATATCCGCGCGACGGGTGACCTTGCCGATTGGCTGGCCGAGCGCGGTGTCCGGCACGACACGTCGGCAGCACTCATCGCTGCCGACGATCTGACTGCGTGGCGCGTCGTGCGTGACGATGCAGCACTTGAGAGCCTGCCCGTTCGCGAGGAGCTCGCGGCACGCGCTACCGCGATGGCGCTGGGCGCGCTGTGGGGCATCACTGTGCGGCTCCGCAGCGAGTGCCCGTGGGATCGTGAGCAGACACCCGCGACAATCGTGCAGCACACGATCGAGGAGGCCTACGAGTTGGCCGATGTGGCGCTTGCTGGACCGCCTGGACCAAAGCTGGTGGACGAGCTCGGCGATCTGCTCTTTCAGTCGTTCATCCTCTCGTTGATGACGCGTGAGGTCGGCGCGGGCGACCTCTCCGACGTCGCCAAAGGTATCTCCGACAAACTTGTGCGCCGTCACCCACACGTGTTCGGCGAGACGACTGTCGAGACCAGCGCCGACGTACTCGAGCGCTGGGAGGGCATCAAGCGGGAGCAGGAGGGACGCGAGGGGATCTTTCACGACATTCCCGACTCGTTGACGACGATGCTGGTGGCGCTGAAAACGCAGAAGCGAGCGGCCGCGATTGGTTTCGACTGGGTCGAGTGGATGGGTGCGGAGGAGGCGGTCCGGGCCGAGCTGGCCGAGTTGGTCGAGGCGCTCGCCGAGCACCCGGTCGTCGGGCCGGAGCCTGATCCGGCTGTGCGAGCCGAGGCCGGCGACATTATGTTCGCTGCGATCAACCTCTTACGCCTCGTCAAGGTCGATCCGGAGACGGCGCTGCGGGCTGCGACCAAGCGTTTTCGGACGCGCGTTGAGGAGGCCGAACGGATCGCTGCGGAGACGGGCTTCGAGTTCGCAGCGCTGCCGGTCGATGACCAAGAGCGGTACTATCGCGCCGCGAAGACTCGCCTGGCCCGCCAGGCACCCGACGAAGGAACAGCATGAGCGCAATTACCTCGGTTCACGGACGACAGATCCTCGATTCGCGGGGCAACCCGACCGTTGAGGTCGACGTGGTGCTTGAGGACGGCGCTCGTGGTCATGCTGCCGTTCCCTCGGGCGCCTCGACCGGCCAATGGGAGGCAGTCGAACTTCGCGATGGTGGCTCGGCGTGGGGTGGTAAGGGTGTCACACACGCGGTCGGGCATGTCAATGGCGAGATCGCAGACTGCCTGCGCGGAATGGATGCCGCCGATCAGCGCGCGCTCGATACCGCGCTGATCGCGCTTGACGGCACGCCCGCCAAGGGGCGCCTCGGTGCCAATGCGATCCTCGGCGCATCGCTCGCGGCCGCACACGCCGCCGCCGCCAGCGCCGGTGTCGAGTTGTACGAGTGGGTCGGTGGCGCCGATGCCAACGTGCTGCCCGTGCCGATGATGAACGTCATCAACGGTGGCATGCACGCAGACAACGCGCTCGATCTCCAAGAATTCATGATCATGCCGGTGGGGGCGAAGAGCTTTAGCGAGGGGCTGCAGATGGGCGTCGAGACGTTCCATGCCCTTCGGGCGGACGTCAAGCGGCGCGGGCTTTCGACTGCCGTTGGCGATGAGGGTGGTGTCGCCCCTGACCTCTCCTCGAACGAGGAGGCACTGCGTCTGATCATGGCGGCAATCGAGAGCGCGGGCTATCGCCCCGGCGACGACATCGCGATTGCGCTTGATCCGGCGATGACCGAACTGTACGACGTCGAGGCTGGGCTCTACCGACTGCCGAGCGACGGTAGTAATCTCGACTCTGAGGGGATGGTCGCGTTCTGGGCCGACCTCGCCGACCGCTATCCGATCGTCTCGATCGAGGACGGCTGCTCCGAGGACGATTGGGATGGGTGGGCGCTCTTGACGAAGACGTTAGGCGATCGCGTCCAGCTCGTCGGCGACGACCTCTTCGTGACGAACCCCGAGCGGCTACGGATGGGGATCGAGCGGGGAGCCGGCAATGCGCTGCTCGTCAAGGTCAACCAAATCGGCACGCTCTCGGAGACGCTCGATGCGATTGCGGTTGCTGGCTCGGCTGGCATGCGGTCCGTCATGTCGCACCGCTCGGGCGAAACCGAGGACGTCACAATTGCCGATCTTGCGGTCGCTGCAGCGACCGGTCAGATCAAGACGGGTGCACCATCGCGTTCGGATCGCGTCGCCAAGTACAACCGGCTCTTGCGCATCGAGGAACTGCTCGGCTCGACGGCGACATACCCCGGTCACGCAGCATTCGCTCAGACGCGCTGATATCAAGTCTGTAACAACGTGCGCGGGCCTACCGTGCGTGGTAGGAGACCGGTTCAAAGCGGTCGTACAGTCATGGAAGAGCGTCGAATCCCGCGATTCTCGCCACACCCTGATGGCTACTCGCACACCTACGAACTACACCCGCCACCGTCAGCAGGCCGCTCTGCGGCGGCGTCGGATCGTCTTCCTCCTTGTGATTGGCACTGCCCTCTGCATTGTGGGTGTCGCTCTGGCCTGGCCACGCAGCGCTGAGCCGCCGCAGCCGAAGGCAGCGATCGTGCCTGCCAAGACCACGCAGTCCGCTAAGCCGCCTGCTCAGCAAGACCAGAGCGTGACGACGGCGGCTGTGGCGAGTGCTGCGGCTGGAGCAGCGGGTGGTGATGTGCCAGACGTGCCGGCTGAGATCGTGCCTGATTGGGAGCCGTCGCCGCAGGCTCAGGCTGCGATCGCAACAGCGATGGCACATGGTCGCCCGCCGCAATTCATCGTCTCCTCCTTCGACGGGGCGGCGGACTATCGCATGTACGACCGGTGGCTTGCCGTCGCCGACGAGATCGGTGCGCGCTTCACCTTCTTCGTCAGTGGCATTTACATGCTCTTACCGGAGCAGAAAGATTCCTACCAGCCACCGCAGGCCCCACTCGGCTTCTCGAACCTTGGTGGCTATGCCGAGCTGGCTGGACCAAAGTCGGCGGCCGAGAACCTCGTCGATAACGTCACGGACTTCAATACGGCCCGCACACTTGGGCACGAGATTGGCTCCCACTACGTGTCGCATATCTGCGAGCAGTCCGATGCCTGGTCGTCGGCAGAATGGGTGAGTGAGCAGTCTCAGTGGGAACAATTCATGCTCGACCCTGCGGGCGTCAATGGTCTCCGCACGATTCCGACTCCGATTTATACGAAGCAGGATTTCCATGGAGGTCGCACGCCGTGCCTGTCGGGTGACAAGCCAGAGGTCTATGACGCCATGAAGCAGATGGGGTTCGAGTATGACGCGAGCCAACCGGGCGTGCTTGGCGCCTGGCCGACGAAGCAGCAGGGGCTCTGGAACTTCTCCTTGCCATCGGTCAAGCGGGTCGGCTCGAAGTATCTGACGCTGGCGATGGACTACAACTTCTATGTCAATCATGGCCCGGCCGAGACGCAGGCGCAGGCTGACGAGTTCGAGCAGGCGACGTACCAGAGTTATCGCAATGCGATCACGTCGCTCTACCGTGGTAATCGCGCCCCGTTCGTACTCGGTTCGCACTTTGCGAATTGGAACAAGGGGGCGTACATGAATGCCCTCGAACGTACGCTGCGCGAGGCATGTGCTCGACCAGAGACGGCCTGTGTCACCTTCATCACTCTTGCCCACTGGCTCGACGAGCAGGCACCGGCGCAGCTGGCGAAGTGGAACGCCGGCAACTTCAAGTAGTCGTAGCGCAACTGTCCGCAGTCGCGCTTGGTGACGAGGGTTACACATAACCGCGTGGTTGATGTCGAGGTCGGTCGCAGTGCTGGGGGGACATGACAAACCCCGGTTTGTCATGTCCCCCCAGCCCCAGCGAATATCTCACGCGCGGGCATCACAACCGCGCGTATGTGGTGTCCGCCTAGCGGTTACCGACGGAAAACGGAGTCTCGCCGGGGAAGATGTAGCCGCGTCGACGCGCCTCGCGCACCAGCATCTCGCGCGTGCCGAGGGCGTCGCGCTCCTTGATAGCACGCTCTTTGACGACGCGGGCACTGTCGAGTTGGTGGCGGGCGGTCGTCAATTCGGACTGCGCGGCGCGGTAGGCGCGGATTGGCTGCACGAACAGCACGCCCAGCAGCACCACGACACCGATGATGATCAACTTCCGCACGCTGATCGATTCGCCGTGCGTGCTGAGGCTCCTCCCACGTACGCTGTGCCCGTGATTGACGAGACAGACATGGTGCGCTTGGAGCAACAGCTGGGGCGAACGCCGTATCCGCCGCTGCGCGTGGTGTGCCGGTGCATTGCCGGCAGGCCCGTCGTGGTCGAACAGCCACCCGTCACGCCCGACGGCACGCCTTTTCCTACCGCCTACTGGCTCTCCTGTCCCGGCCTCGTCCATGCCGTGGGCGTCTTGGAGGGGGAGGGTGGCGTCAAGGCGCTCGAGGAACGCCTTGCCAACGACCCCGAACTCGCAGCCGGGTTTGACGAGGCGATGGAGCGACATCGGCAATTACGTCCCGAATTCGGGCTCGGCATTGGTGGCGTGCACTCAGAGCGCGGAGTTAAATGCCTTCATGCCCACGTGGCCTTTGCGCTGGCGGCACCGCCCTACGCCATTGGAGAGGCGCTGCTGGCTGCGGCCGGTGGCCTGCCGACTCGTTGTTGCATGGAGCAGGCACCCTGAACTCGAACCCGAAGACGGAGGTAGCAATCCAGGCCTGGGGTGAGGCTCCCGGCACGGCTCGCCGCGTGCGTGCTGGCCTCGACGTGCGGGGCCTCGGTGCCTTTGAGCGGGCCTACGCGGCCGTCTACAGCGAGCTCGTTCGCCGTGTGGGGCAGTCGTACTCCCTCGATCAACTTGCGGACGCTTGGCGCGAGTCGGATCGCTGGGCCCCGGACGTCGCACTCGATGCGGCACGTCCCACGCCGCCGCCGCGCTCGACACCATTGCTGGTCGACCTCGCCTGCGCCCGCCTCCAGCGCAGTGCACGCGACGCACGCACGTAATGCGTCACTCGCGACACGCAAGCTAGGGCCAGCTCGTTGATTGCACTGTCGCGACGCGCAGCGCTACCGACTAGCCGTCGTGGCAATTGCAGCACGCGTGTTCGTCCCCATCGCCGCGGCGATCAATCCGTTGACATTAGCCGGTCGCAGGCTGCTCGTCGTCCGTGGGCGCGTCGTCGCTCTCGGGCGGCATTGACGCCAGCGTGATGCCGTCGGCGGTGACGGTAATGACGCCACTCGTCAACTCGAACCAGTGCTCACGAAAGACGTTGAGTTCGAGGACAGCCGCATCGATACGGATCGTGACGCCTTGGTCGTCGCGCTCGACGGTGGCGGCGATGGTCTCGACCTTCGACCGTCCACGGCCACGACCACCACGACGGCCACGGCGACGGCGCTTGGTCGGTACTTCGCCGTCATCAGGTGTCTCGCCCTCGCTGGACTCGACATGCGTGGTCTCTTCAGTAGCGACTTTCGGGACCCGCGCTCGTGGCTTTGCGGCAGTGCTGGCACGCGCTCGACTCGGCTTTGGCGCGGCTGGTGCAACCGCGGCCTCGTCGGGACGCAACAGTCCCTGCTGGCGGCGGAAGGTCGCGACCTCAGCAGGAGTCGTGTCGAGTTGGTGCGCGATCCAGATATCGGTAACCCCCTCAGCAACCCACGTGCGGATCTGGTTGAGTTGCGGTTTGAGCGACGAATTGCGTCGAGCCATTCCGGCAGGGTATACCGCCCGGCGGTTTGACCGGTCAGGTGCCGAACGCCGAACGCAGAGTCTGCACTGACAGATAGGCGAACATGGTGGCAATCGCGAGTAGTACGACGACGATTAGCAGAAATCGAAAGCGGGCTCCTCGGCGTTCGGACGTGCGCACAGTGGCCGCCTCACGCTCGGCCTTGGCGAGGGCTAACTCGGTCTGCAACTGCACTTCGAGTTCGCGGTCAATGGCGTTCGGATTGAGAGGAGGTTGCGACACACGCACACGGTAGCGATCGGGCTTACGACCACTATTGGCGAAGGAAAACGTAGGCTAGGGTGGAATCACAGGATTCCTATGCCGTTGCGTCACCTTCTCTCCATCACCACACTGCTAATCGTGCTCCTCGTGGGTGCGGCTGGGGCCTCCGCGCAGGACGCCACGACCGTACCCAGCGCCCCTCCTGCCGTCGCGGTCGCGGGCACCACCGTCGCGGGTGTCGATATTTCGGGTCTCGATGTACCGGCTGCTCTCGCTACCGTCAACATGGCGTTCCACCAGCCGATCCTGATTCGCATCGAACAACGCCTGTTCCAGGTCACCAATGGTCAGCTGGGGATGAAGTTCGAGATCGAGGCAGCCATTGCGGAGGCCGTGGCGCGCACGGTCGCGGGCAACACGCCCGTCGCGGCGACCTACTCCGACGCGCGGCTGACTCAGCACACCAACCGCATCATCCGGCTGTCGGGCAGCAAGGGGCATCCGCCCTACTGGGTGCTGGGCCGAGTCAAGCCGAGGCTCGACCCCGGCAAGGCCGGTTTGGCGCCAGCGGCAAAGACGATCGAAAGACAGATCCGGGCTGCTATCACGGTGCCTGCGCTGCGGCCGGAACAGCCGGCGATCCCGCTCGTTGAAATCAAGCCGGAGATCACACTCGCGGAACTGGGCTACGTGATCACCGTCTCCAAAGAGGAGCGACTGTTGCGCCTCTACGCGCCCGTTAAGGGCAAGGTGCGGGTGGTTCAGAAGTTCAGAGTGGCCGTCGGTGCCCCCTCCTTTCCGACACCATCGGGCCGCTTCGAGATCGTCAGCATGCGGAAGGATCCGTGGTGGACACCACCCGCATCACCGTGGGCAGAGGGGCTAGAGCCCGTGCCACCAGGGCCAGGCAATCCGCTTGGTACCCGCTGGATGGGTCTCGATCGCGATGATGTGGGCATCCACGGTACGCCCGAAACTGGCTCGCTCGGCAACTTTGCCTCACACGGCTGCATCCGGCTGTACATCCCCTCGGCGGAGAAGTTGTACAGCCTTGTCACGGTGGGCACGCCCGTGCTGATCTCGTAGCGGTCCACGGAGCTACCTGTGTCCGGCCAGCCACACGTAGACTGAGGCTGGGTGAAGCGCATCGTTGTCATCGTCGTGGCCGTCCTCTTGCTCGGCTTGGGTGTCGTACTGGCGCGGGCAGTCACCCAGTCGGCGGGTGCCCGGTCCTTTCCGGCTGACGTCGCTGCGGGAGCCAAACCGATCGCGCCCGACTTTACGCTGATGTTGCTTGATCGGGAGGGCACGGTCACGCTGAGTGCCTTGCGGGGCCGGGTCGTGGTGGTCAATTTCTGGGCCTCGTGGTGCGACCCCTGCAAAGACGAGGCACCACTAATCGAGGATCTCTGGCTGACGGAGGCCAGGCCCAACGGTGTGGCGATTGTCGGCGTCGATACACAGGATTTGAGCGAGGACGCACGAGTCTTTGCGGAGACGTATAGCCTGACGTACCCGTTGGTACACGATGATGGCGGTGAGGTGGCACGTCGATGGGGTGTCAACGCGTTTCCCGAGACGTTCGTGCTGGATCGTGCGGGGCGCGCGGTGGCGTGGTTTCCCGGCGTGGTCACTGCGGACGGTCTGCGCGAGGCGATTGCGGCAGCGGAGGCCTCGGCGTGATGCGGCGGTTGCTGGTGCTGTTGGGAGTCCTGATGATCCTGGTGCCCGTGGCCTCGGCCGCTCAACCACAATTCTCGATGACGGAGATCGAGGCCGAGTTAATGTGTCCGACGTGTCAGAGTCGGCTCGACCTCTCGCATAGTCCGGCGGCGGATCGGATCCGTGCTTTCGTGGAGCGTAAGCGCGTGGACGGCTGGACGAAGCAACAGGTCAAGGACGCGCTGGTGGCGGATTTTGGACCGTCTATTTTAGCGGCGCCACCGGCAGCGGGGCTCGGCTTGGTGGCATGGCTTGTGCCGCTTGGTGCGGTGCTGATTGGGGCGGGTAGCGTGGCGGCTGTGGTGCTTGCATGGCGTCGTCGTCGTGCCCCAGGTGCAGTATTGGAAGAGCCTGCGGTCGAGGCTGCTCTCGACGCCCGGATCGATGCCGAACTGCAGCGCCTCGGCGACGAAGACGCCTAGTTCGGCGCAGCCTCACGGGTTGACCCTCGGGTATGCTCCCAACGCGCAAATCGACGCGGAGGATCTTGTGACGTACGTCATCGCCGAGCCATGTATTGACACGAAAGACCGGTCCTGTGTGGACGTCTGTCCTGTCGACTGCATCCACGAATCCGATCGCATGCTGGTGATCGATCCGGAGGAGTGCATTGACTGCGGTGCCTGCGAGCCAGAGTGTCCGGTCGAGGCGATCTTTCCCGAGGACGCTGTCCCCGTCAAGTGGGAGCCGTTCGTCAAGATCAACTACGCCTACTCCGATGGCATGGAGAGCGTCAACAAGCTGGTGGCAGAGCGCATCGAGGCATCGCCGCCTGAGCAGACCTCGTAAGGGTCTGCCCTTCGGGCGCGACGAATCGCCGTGTCCCTTGAACTGATCATCGGTCCGGCTCATGCCGGCAAGATCGCGGCGCTCTATGAGCGTTACCTCGCCGAGCTCGCTGAGGGACGGAAAGCCGCTCTGGTCGTGCCGGACCAGACCGCCAAAGCGGTCACAGAGCGAGAGCTCCTGACGCGTGTGACGGGGGTGGTGGGTGCCGATGTCGTGACGTTCGACACGCTCTTCGAGCGCATTGCGCACGCCACCGGCGATCGGCGGGCGGTGCTGCACGGTGCGGCGCGGCAGGTATTGCTGCGGCGAACCTTGCCGGAGGCACCCACAACGTTTGCCGCCCGTTTCGACCGGTTGGGTTCGGCGCTGCTCGGCCCCGACGACGTGCGTGCGGC
>SHUX01000024.1 GCA_009694475.1 Thermoleophilia bacterium | reverse complement strand
GGCGAGCGTCGCTCGCAGGTCGACAATCGTCGCGCCGCCGAAGAGCGCATGCTCCGTGTGTTGGAGGAGGCGTTACGCGTCGACCCGCGTCGCGTCTCGACGGCGCCGACCAAAGGCAGTCGCGAGCGGCGCCTGCAGAGCAAGCAGCGGCAGGCCGAACGCAAACAGTTGCGACGCGCGCCTGGTGACGATTAGCCTCACGCAGCGACTAATTTGGCGCTCTCGGCTCGGTAATCGCAAGCAGATCTTGTGCGGTTCGCTCTAGATTGGTCAGACCAGACGTGGTACGAATTCCCCCATGTCTGAACTCAACTTTGATTTTACAGGGCGTACAGCCCTGATCACCGGCGCCGCGAGTGGCGTCGGTCTGGCCACAGCGCGTCTATTTCTGGAAGCCGGTGCGCGTGTAGCACTGCTCGATCTTAAACAGGAACAGCTTGCTACGGCGAAGGCCGCGCTCGGTCCCGACGTCGTGCTCTGTGCTGCCGATGTGACGCGCTCGGCCGACGTTGACGCGGCCGTCGCTACGACCGAGGCAGCCTTCGGACGACTCGATATCCTCGTCAACTCAGCCGGCATTGCGGGCGACTCACTGCGGACGCTCGACGTCACGGATGCGGAGTGGGAGCGGGTGATGGCGATCAACTCGACCGGCACGTTCTACTGCATGCGTGCCGCGTTGCGCGGCATGGTCGATCGAGGCTACGGCCGCATTGTCAACGTCGCCTCCGTGGCAGGCAAGGAGGGCAACCCGATGGCGGGTGCCTACTCCGCCTCAAAGGCCGCCGTGATTGGCATGACAAAGTCGGTCGGCAAGGATGTCGCCGGCACCGGCGTACTGGTCAACTGCATTACACCGGCACCGATCGATACGCCGATGGTGCGCGGTCTATCCGACGAGCACGTCGCCTACATGCTCTCGCGTGTACCGATGGCACGCCTCGCCACGGTCGAGGAAGCAGCACAGTTGATCGCCTACCTGTCGAGCGACGGCATGACGTTCTCGACCGGCGCGGCCTTCGACCTCTCGGGCGGTCGGCTGACTTACTGAGGCCTACGTCATGGGGTTGATCAACGGTGCCGAGGCGCCATTGATCAACCCCCAACGGGCTAGCTGAGCGGCGTGTAAAACTCGCGACGGCGCTCGGCCAGGCGCGGGATTGCGTAGCCGAAACCCCACTCCTGGAAATGCGGCGTTGCCACGTGGGCCTCGTAGGCTGCGGCGTCCGTGTAGACCTCGAACATGAAGAACACGTTGGGGTCTTCGACGTCGCGGTGCGCACGATATTCGAGGATGCCTGGCTCGGCCAGCGACGGTTCGAGTAGTTCGCCAAGCGCACGAGCAACCTCGTCGGCCTCGCCCTCATTGGCCACCCAGCGAACAGCGACGATGTAACTCATATGGTGCTCCCTTCGGCGTGTAGTGCGCCAATGCGGCCGGGCAAGTAGGCCACGGCCTCCATTTCGACGAGCATGCCCGGTACGGGCAGTTCGGCGACTCCGACTAAGGTCGAGGCCGGCCGGACCTCGCCAAAGAATGCGATCCGTTGCGGGTTGATCAGCGGTCGATCGGCAACGTTCGTCAGATAGAGATTGACCTTGATGACAGCGGCTGATGTCAGACCAACCGCCATCAAGATTGCCTGCAGGTTCTCGAGAATCTGACCGAACTGGGCGACGACGTCGCCCGGCCCGACCAGCCGGCCCGCGCCATCGAGTGCCGGCACGCCCGAGACAAATAGCAGGTCGCCAGCCCAGACGGCATCGGTGTAATGGCTGAGAGGAGGTGCGAGTCCAGGGACCCGCACCTCCTCTCGCCCGTGGTGCACTGCCACAGCCAATCAGCCGATCGCCGCAATGACCTCGTCGGTGGTACCCGTCTCGGCGAGGTTCTGCACCGCGTAGTTGACAGCAGCGTTCTGCCACTCCTCACTGACGGTCGAGGTCCCGTCGGTCACAAGGACCATTGAGAACCCGAGGTCGGCGCCTTGGCGTGTCGTCATTTCGACCGACATGTTTGTCCAGGCACCCGTCACGATTACGTTCTCTGCGCCGAGACCGCGCAGCTTGATCTCTAGCGGTGTGCCCGAGAATGCGCCATGCCGCTGCTTCTGTACGACGATGTCGCCCGGCTGAGCCTCAAGGCCCGGCACCTGCTCGGCACCCCACGTGCCAGGTACGAGCGCGCTGGCCTCACGAACCCCACGAAATAGGGGTGCGTTCTGCTTGGAGTCGCTGTCGTCTCCCGCTCCGGTCGAACCGAAGTGGTTGACGATAATCACCCGTCCACCAGCCGAGCGGACGGCGGCGGCGAGGCGCTTGACGTTCTCCACGACGTTTTGCGACGTGGCATGTGCGGGTGCGCCCGAATCGGCAAACGCGCCACCTTCCATGATCACGTCGTTTTGCAGATCGAGGATCAGCAGCGCGGTCGTCTTAGGGTTGAGTTTAGAGATGTTGGACATGTCGAACTCCTAACGGAACGCGGCCGAGCGATGGCCGGCGACCGTGGTTTTGAGGGCATGGACGGTAGTCGAGGTGCAGAGGAAGAGCGTGTGCCAGTCGTCGCCCCAGCAGAGGTTGCCGACGACTTCCTGCGAGTTGATCGTGCCGAGGTGCTCGCCCTCGGGCGTGATCACCCAGACGCCACCCGGTCCGGTGCACCAGAGGTTGCCAGCCTCGTCGAGTTTGAGACCGTCTGGCACGCCGTCCGAGTAGACGGGCTCGCCCGACCACTGGTAGATCACCTCGCCACCCGCTAGCGAGCCGTCGGCGGCGACATCGAAGCGGCGGATGTTGAGGTCCTCTGAGTCGTTGATCCAGAGTGTCTTCTCGTCGGGCGAGAAGCAGAGCCCGTTGGGCTTGTTGAAGGAGTCGGTGGCCAATTGGAGGCCGTCTGTCTTCGTGAAGCGGTAGACGCCGCAGAAGTCGAGCTCCTGCTCGCGTTCTTCGCCAAATCCGGGCCAGCGGCCATAGGGCGGGTCGGTAAACCAGATCGCGCCGTCGCTGGTCACAACGATGTCGTTCGGACTGTTGAGTTCCTTGTCGCCGTAATGCGAGACGACGACCTCGCGCACGCCGTCACGAAGGACCGCCACGGACGATGTGACGTGCTCGCACAAGAGCTGGTTGCCGTTCATGCAGAGCGTCGTGCCATTGACTTTATTGGACGGACTCGCGACAACTTCGACACCGCCCGCGCGTGTCCACTTGCGCCTGGTATCAGCGGGCATGTCGCTGAAATAGAGGGCATTCTCGGCAGCGATCCAGAGCGGTCCCTCGGTGAACGTGCATCCGCTGGCGAGCTGGTCCCAGGTTGCGTCGAGCGAGACGAGCTCGCCCATCTTTGGCGAGACGGCGGTGACGAGATTCATCGGATTCCTTCCCCTTCCAAACAATTAGACCCGGATGGTCTAGCGCATTTTGTCCCCAATGGCAATGGTCTGACCATAATTCGTTGCCAAGCCATTGACACGACAATAGGTCAGACCTATTGTGGCGTCGTACGAGGCGCTAGAGAGGGCGCCAGTAGCGATACTCGGGAGGGAGTTGTCGTGGCGAGTGGAAGTGGTTTGACTGCTGAGGTCGCTTCTGCTTTAGGTCCGCGCGCGCGCCTGTCGGGAGGCACCCTCTTTCTGCTGATCATTCTCCTGCTCGCCATCGTCGGCATCGGGATCCAGGCTGCTGCCGATGCGACGCTGTTTGCCCAGATCACCCTCAATGGTCTCTCGCTCGCCGGCCTCTACTTCATCGTCGCGAGCGGCTTTACCCTGATCTTCGGCCTGATGCGCGTCGTCAACATGGCGCACGGCTCGTTCTACATGCTCGGCGGGATCATCGCCTACCTCGTGCAGGAGCGGATGCTGAATCCCGATCCGACGAGTTTCGATCTGCCCCAGGCGACGCTGACCAGTTTTCTGATCCCCCTGATCGTCTCGATGTTCTCGATCGCCCTGCTCGGCGTGTTGATCCAACAGGTCTTCTTACGCTGGAATCAAGGGCAGGAGTTGCGTCAGGCACTGATTACGATCGCCCTCTCGATCATCATCGCCGACCAGGCTGTCGCGCGTTTTGGAGGGATTGCGAAGGAGATTTCGGTGCCTGTTCGCAAGAGCATCCAGTTGCCGATCGTTGGCATGTACGGCACGACGCGGCTCGTCTTACTGCTCGTGGCAATTGTCGTTGGCGTTGCACTGGTGCTGATCATCTCGCGCACGCGCTTCGGCATGATCGTTCGCGCGGGCGTCGACGATCGGCAGATGGTGACAGCGCTCGGCGTCAACATCCAGAAGGTCTTCGTTGGCGCCTTCTTCCTCGGTGCTCTGCTGGCGGGGCTCGCCGGCGTACTCGGCGGCGCAGTCAATTCGGTCAACAAGTCCGATGACGGCAAGTTTCTGCTGATCTCGCTCGTGATCGTGATCGTTGGTGGCATGGGTTCGCTGACGGGTGCCGCTGTGGGCGCCGTCTTGCTTGGTCTGATCGACTCCTATAGCGACGTATATCTGCCGGATGCGATCACCAACTACGGCGTCCTCCTGACGTTCTTCCTGCTGGTCTTCGTCCTCGCCGTCCGCCCGTATGGCCTCTTTGGGAGGCCGGGTTGATCTCCGCGCGCCTGCATTGGCTGATCGGGATTGGGATCGTGATCGTGGCGGCCGTGTTGCCCTTCGTCTTCAGCAACTTCACGACGTCACAGATCCTGACGCGCGCGCTGATCCTCGGCCTGGCGGCCGCGAGCCTGATCTTCCTAGCGAGCCTTG
Organism: Thermoleophilia bacterium; assembly: GCA_009694475.1. Taxonomy (GTDB): domain Bacteria; phylum Actinomycetota; class Thermoleophilia; order Gaiellales; family F1-60-MAGs149; genus F1-60-MAGs149. Next base: position 14,935 of record SHUX01000024.1, on the reverse strand, counting down.
GCGGCTGGGTCTCGCTCGCCCAACTCGGGCTCTACGGTGTGGCGGGCTTTACGGTGGGCAATCTTGTCCAAGCCGATGGCGGCGCGAAGGTCTTCGCCATGGACATCTGGCTTGCGTCGCTGCTGGCGTTGGTCGTCACGGTGCTGGTTGGGCTCCTGATCGGCGTGATTGCGAGTCGCAGTGAGGGCATCTACTTTCTAATGATTACGCTCGCCTTTGGAGTGATCATCAAGCTGCTCTTTGAGAAGGCGACCGACCTATCGGGGTTCGGCGGTATCAACCAGATCATCCAGCCGGCCGTGCTGGGGTCGGCACAACTCGACCCCGAGCGAATCTACTGGGTCTGTCTTGCAATCTGCGTACTCGTGTACCTCGGAATTCGCTATTTCGCGCACACCCCGTTTGGTCTCGCCTTCCAAGGCATCCGTGACAACACGCCGCGCATGCGTGCCCTCGGTTACAACGTCACGCTGATCCGCACGGTTGCGTTCGGCATCGCCGCCTTCATCGCCGGCTTGGCTGGGGTCTTGAACGTCTGGTGGAACACGCAGATCTCGCCAGGTACGATCGATATTGGCCCCGTCATCTTCTTGTTGATGATTGCGATCATCGGTGGTCTCTACCGCATCGAGGGGGCCTGGGTCGGAGCCCTCATCTACGTGATCCTCGACAACCGGTTGCGGTCTGTCGATCTGGTTGGAGAGCGTGTCGCTACCGCTCTTGGCATCGTCTTCTTGCTCATCGTCCTGCTGTCTCCGGGCGGCGTGATGGGTATCTACAAATCGCTCGCATCGCGTTGGCGTCGCTCTCGTTCCGAGAGTGGGGCGGCACGCGATGGGGACGGAACCGCGGCACCAACTGTCGCGGGGGACTGAGAACTGAGAGGTGGACGAGCCTAACGAATGATCATCATCGGTACTACTGGCTCGCGAGGACTCGGAGCCAGTTCTTCAACGATCGGGGGCTCACTTGATGCGCTCTATCGCACGTGTTTGATCAACACCAAGGAGGGATAGTGAACATACGAAACAAACGATGGGGCTGGCTGAGCGCCACACTCCTCATCATCATCATCGGTATCGTTGCCGCCGCATGTGGCGGCAGCGATTCGAGCTCTGCCGATACGGCTGCCGCCGATACGGCTGCCGCCGATACGGCTGCCGTGGAAACGGCGGCTGCGGCCCCCGAGAAGAAGATTGTGATGGGTTTCCTCTCGAACTGTGAGGGTCCGTTCGGTCCGTTCTGGGATGCAACGCTGGCTGGCTATTACACAGCCCTCGTGCAGTTTGCGGGTGCAACGCCGGTCGATCCGGCCGACCCGAAGGCTGGCGTGACTGGTGCGATGGTGCCGGGCACGGAGATCCCAATCGAGATCAACACGGACTACGGTTGCTCGGACGACAAGGCCGATAAGGCACTCTCGGAGGCCAAGCGCCTCGTCGAGCAAGAGGGCGTCAACATCCTGATTGGCCCGCTCTCGGGCGATGAGGGTATTGCCGTGGCGAACTACGCCAAGACACAGCCCGACGTGACGTTCCTGAATGGCATCTCTGGTGCCCAGGACACGACGCTAAAGGTCCAGGCTCCGAACTTCTTCCGCTTCTTCACTGACGGTGCTCAGTGGACGGCGGGGCTCGGTGCCTATGCGTACAACGTGCTTGGTTGGCGCACAGCCGTCACGATCGGTGACGACTACTCGTTCCCGTACACACAGACGGCTGGCTTCGTCAGCGAGTTCTGTTCGCTCGGCGGTAAGGTCACAGACCGCATCTGGCCCGCGCTCGGCGAAACGGACTACTCGTCCTACATCGCCAAGCTACCGAATGACGTCGACGGCTTCTTCCTCGACGTAGGTGGTACAGGCACGGTCCAGTTCGTCAATCAGTACACCGAGGTAAATGGCAATGACTCGCTGCAAGGCAAGGTCATGGGTGGTGCCTTCATCTCGAACCCGGCAATCATCAAGGAGCTTGGCTCCAAGGTGGAGGGTGTTGTTGCCGGTTCCGCTCTGCCGTCCGATGCAACTGATGCAAACTGGACGACCTATGTGGATGCCATCACGGCAGCATTCCCCGACCAGGCTGGCAACGCTGCCAATATCTTCCTGGCCGGCTACTACAACAACACGCAGGCCGCGATCTTGGGCCTCGGGGCTGTTGGTGGCAACATCGATGATGCTGCCGCGTTCCAGTCTGCCATTGCTGGTGTTGAAATCAGCACGGGCGTGGGTCCGGTGACGGTTGACGGCAACCGCAATGCGGTTGGTGCCAACTACGTCGTCCAGGTGTCCGATAAGGGCGCCACGACGTTGTTCACCGTGCCAGACGTCGACCAGTCGTTCGGTGGTGCATTTAGCGCCGATACGCCGAACCCTGATCGTGATAATCCTAAGTGCGTCGCTGGCAACCCGCCCCCCTGGGCTGCCTCGATCACGAAATAAGAAAGACGGTGGCGATGTCCCAAATTGAGACATCCGCTGCTGAAGGCGTCGCGCCGATCCTCCGCTTGCGGGGGGTCGGCCGACGCTTTGGCGGTGTCCACGCGGTTCGTGGTGTGGACATGGACGTTCGCGCAGGCGAGCGGCGCGCCGTGCTGGGTCCGAACGGAGCCGGCAAGACCACGCTTTTTAACGTTATCGCGGGAGAGTTTCCACCGACCGAAGGGTCGGTCGAACTATTTGGCGTTGACGTCACCAACAAGCCGGCGCGTGCGCGTGTCCCGCTTGGTGTGACGCGCACCTTCCAGATCAGTCGCCTGTTTGCTGGCATGACCGTGGCCGACAATCTCTATGTATCGATCATCGGCGCGGAGGGTGGGCATCTGCGCTCGTTTCGGACGGCGCAGGATCGCGCGTTCCACGGGCAGGCACGCGAGATCGGCGATCGCGTTGGTCTTGGTGCTGTGCTTGACGAGGTGGTTGGCACACTCTCGCATGGGGAGCAGCGCCAGCTCGAGATAGGGATGGCGCTCGCAGGCGGGCCGAAGTTGATGATGCTCGATGAGCCCGCGGCGGGTCTCGCTCGTGCGGAGCGCGTCAAGTTGACGGAGATGCTGCTCGGCTTTGATCGCTCGATCACGATCATCCTGATCGAGCACGATATGGATGTCGCGTTGACGGTCGCCGAGCACGTCACGATGATGCACGACGGACGCATTGTGGCGGAGGGCACACCGACGGAGATTCGAGGCAATCAACTCGTGCACGATTTGTATCTCGGCAAGGGGCACGGCAACGATGAGTGAGACACCGATTCTTTCGCTGCAGAACGTCAATGCGCACTATGGTGCTGCGCATGTCGTCCAAGACGTCTCGTTCGACGTCCACGACCAGCCAGTCAGTGTGATCGGGCGTAACGGCATGGGCAAGACCTCCCTGTGCCGCGCGATCATGAACCTCGATCCGCCGAATGCGACGGGGACGATCTTGCTCGATGGCGAGCCGATCGGTGGCAAGCCGCCGTACGTGATTGCGCGCGCGGGTATTGGCTATGTGCCCCAGGGCCGCAAACTCTTCCAATCGCTCTCTGTCGATGAGCACCTGCGGATGATCAAGACGTCGCGCACGGGTCGGTGGGACACCGCGGCCGTCTACAACCTTTTCCCGCGCCTCGCCGAACGCAAGAAGATCTCTGCCACGCAGTTGTCGGGTGGCGAGCAGCAGATGCTGGCGATCGGGCGCGCCCTGCTTGTGCAGCCGCGCCTACTCCTGATGGACGAGCCGTCGGAGGGTCTCGCCCCGCGCATCGTGGAGGAGCTCGTTGACACGCTCAAAGGTTTCGTCGATGAGGGCGTGGGTGTTCTGCTGATCGAACAGAACCTTGGGGTCGCGACCAGCGTTGCCGAACGTCTGGTGGTGATGGTCGCCGGTGCCGTCTTTACTGAGACCACCGCCACGGAGATCACGAATAGTCCGGAATTGCAGCAGCGCTTCCTTGGGGTTACACCAACCGGACACGAGTAGGCTGCAGGATTCATGACCCCGACTGTCGTACTGTTCGGAACGCTCGACAGCAAGGGAGAAGAGTATGCCTTCGTGCGCGACCGGCTTGAGGCGGCTGGCGTTGCCACGATTATCGTCGACTGTGGGACGGTCGGCGCGCCGCTGTTCGCGCCAGACATTACGGCGAGTGAGGTTGCGGCTGCCGTGGGCGCCGATCTTGCCGCTCTGACTGCTGCTGGTGACCGCGGCCAAGCCGTCACGACGATGGCGCGCGGCGCGGAGGTGATCGCGCGGCAATTGCACGCGGACGGCAGGCTGCAAGGGCTGCTTGCACTCGGTGGCTCGGGCGGGACGTCGATTGCCTCGGCTGCGGCTCGCGCCTTGCCAATCGGCGTGCCGAAGCTGATCGTCTCGACGATGGCCGCCTCGGACACGCGCTCGTTGATCGGCGAGAGCGACCTGATGCTCGCGGCCAGCGTGGTCGACGTGGCGGGGCTCAATTCGATTTCGCGTCGCGTCTTTGCCAACGCGGCGGCCGCCATGGTCGGCATGGTCTCGGCAGCGTCGCTGCCCGCCGTGGACGAGCGACCGTTGCTGGCAGCCTCGATGTTTGGTGTCACCACGCCATGTGTTACGCAGGCGCGCGACCAGTTGGAGGGGGCTGGCTATGAGGTCCTCACCTTCCACATGACGGGTACGGGTGGGCGCTCGATGGAGTCGTTGATCGCGGCGGGGTTTATTCGCGGCGTACTGGATACCACGACGACGGAACTGTGCGATGAACTCGTGGGTGGCGAGTTGAGTGCCGGCCCCGATCGGCTGACTGCAGCGGGACGCGCCGGGATTCCACAGGCCGTCTCGTTGGGTGCTCTCGACATGGTCAACTTTGGGCCGCGTGAAACGGTGCCAAAGCAATTTGATGATCGTAATCTTTACGTCCACAACGACCAGATCACGCTGATGCGCACGACTTCGACCGAGTGTGCGCTCCTTGGCCGCGAGGTAGCCGAAAAGCTGACCGCGGCCACCGGTCCAACGGCGCTCTTTATCCCGCTACGGGGTATTTCGATGATTGCCACCGAGGGTGGTCCGTTCTACGACCCAGAGGCCGATGAGGCGCTCTTTGGTGCCGTGCGCGAGCACCTCGGGGGCAACGTAGAATTGATCGAATTGGAGCTAGACATTAACGATCTGGCCTTCTCTGCCGCGATGGCTGACTGGCTCCACGCCGAGGTTCAGAAGGCGACGGCATGAATCGCGATCAGGCCCTAACTCGACTTCGCGCAACGCGCGCGACCGGGCAGGCCATCATCGGTGCGGGCGCGGGTACGGGTCTTTCGGCCAAGTGTGCCGAGGCTGGTGGCGCCGACCTGATCATCATCTACAACTCGGGTCGCTTCCGGATGGCAGGTCGCGGTTCGCTGTCGGGACTGATGCCGTATGGCGATGCGAATGAGATCGTCGTCGACATGGCGCGCGAGGTCTTGCCGATCGTGCGCGAAACGCCCGTGCTCGCCGGCGTCTGCGGTACCGACCCATTTCGGATGATGGATATCTTCGTGCCCGAATTGGCACGAATCGGCTTCTCCGGCATCCAAAACTTTCCGACTGTAGGCCTGATCGACGGTGTCTTCCGTCAAAACCTCGAGGAGACCGACATGGGCTACGCCCACGAGGTCGAGCTGGTCCGGATTGCACGCGAGAACGAGCTTTTGACCGCGCCCTACGTCTTCGATGTCGAGTCTGCCGTTGCGATGGCGGAGGCTGGCGCCGATGTTCTCGTACCGCACATGGGGCTGACCACGAAGGGCACGATCGGGGCGACGACGGCCCTGACGCTCGAGGATTGCGTGCCGCTGATCCAGAACATGCGGGATGCGGCGATTGCGATCAACCCCGACGTCCTCGTGCTCTGCCATGGCGGGCCGATCGCTGAGCCCGACGACGCGCGCTTTATCTTCGAGCGCACCACGGGCATCGATGGCTTCTTTGGCGCGTCTTCGATGGAGCGCCTACCGACCGAGGTCGCAATGACCGAGAACATGCGCCGCTTCAAGGCGTTAACTGTCAACGAGGGATAGGAGAACAGCATGGCCAGCAAGTTCATCACGCAACATGATGTGCCGGTGACGGATTTCGATTGGGGGAGCGCTGGCATGCGCTGCTCGAAGCACAACACGGGGTGCGAGTCCTTCGTGGTGCTAGACGTCACGCTCGAGCCGGGCTTCTGCCATGACTTTCATAAGCATGTCGACCAAGACGAGATGATCATCGTCAAGGCTGGACAGGTGACGCAGTACATCGATGGTGAAGCGTCGATCATGAATCCCGGCGATTCGGTCTACCTCGACCGCGATGTCGTCCACGGCTCCTTCAACGATGGCACGGAAACGGCGCTCCTGCAGGTCGTGCTGGCTCCTGCGATGGGTGACGGCGGCTATGAACTCGTTGACATGTCGGGCGAAGCGCCCTGGTCGGGCTTGCGCGGATGAGGCTCTAGAGGAGGACATGACAAGTGCGCACTTGTCATGTCCTCCGAGCCTAACCGCTGGTGTCCGAAGACCTAGCGTTCGACGTGGCCGGCACCTTGCAGGTCGCCAAGGACGAGGTCGCGCTCTCGGTCGGGGACGTGGTCGAGCGGGACGGGCGCGAGGCCTTCGACGAAGGTCACACCACCCTCCGAATAGAGCTCGTGCTCGAGGCCGCGATTGATGCAGACGACGTCGCCACTGACGACGGTCTTCGTCTCGTCCTCGATCGTGATGCGCACCGAGCCGTCAAGGATGACCATCAACTGTTCGGTCGCAGCGTGGCTGTGTCGAGGGACTTCCTTGCCCGGCTCGTACGTGACGCGGCAGAGCAGCATCTGGTCGCCACCAAAGGCGTTTAGGCGTACGCCGGGAAAGAGCTCGAGTGGCTCCTGATCGTTCCAGGTACCGAAGGGCGAGGTGGCCACGTTGGCTAGACCGCGAACGTGACGGCAGCGTCGGCAGACTGGTGCGAGGTGATCGAGAGCGCCTCGTCGTAGCGCACGACCTTGCCGGTGGTGACCGACTCGGGGATGCCCGCAGCCTTCGCCTCAAGCGCCCGCAATACCTTCTCCGGCGTGATCGGGAGTTCCGTCACCCAGACACCAACGGCGTCGTAGATCGCCGAGGCAATCGCTGGCGGCTGGGCGTTGTTGGCCATCTCACCGATCGCCTTGGCACCGAACGGCCCGTCGGCAGAGGGGTTCTCGAGAATGATGCATTCCAACTCGGGTAAGTCCTCCATCGACGGTGCGAGGTACGAGCCGAACTGGCCGCCACGATGATCGTTGCTCGGGTAGTACGGGTAGCAGTTCTCCAACAGGCCCAAGCCGAGTCCCTGCATGGCGCCGCCCTCGATCTGCCCCTCAACCATCGTCGGGTTGATGGCACAACCGACGTCGTAGACCTGGCTCATCTTGATCACGCGCACGTCACCCGTCTCCTCATCGACCTCGACCTCGACGGCGCAGGCCGCGTACGAGATTGCCGAGTGGGGTGGGATGGTGACGGCACCCGTCTCTGGGTCGAGTGTGGCGTAGTCCTTCAGCGCCGTACCTTGGCCGGAGATCAGCTCGCCCTTGACGAACGTGGCGGCACCAGCGATGTCGCCGACACCGATCTTCTTGTCGGGCGAGCCCTTCGCGATCACCTCACCGTCGATGATCTCGAGGTCGCCTGGATCGATTTCGAGTAGCTCGCCACCGATCTCGAGGATGCGGCTGCGCACCTTCTCGGCTGCAAGCCGGACGGCGTTGCCACCAATAAACGTCCCGCGCGAGGCGAAAGTACCCATGCAGAAGGCAGACGAATCGGTATTCGACGTATCCATCGTGACCCAATCCATCGGCACGCCGAGCGTGTCGGCGACGATCTGGGAGTGCACGGTCTTCGAGCCCTGGCCAATATCGACGGTGCCGGCGAAGACATCGACGCGTCCATCCATCTTCAGTTTGATCCAAGCCTGCGACGGGTCGCCGTTCTGGTTCATGCCCGTGGGGTATTCGATTGCCGCGATGCCGCGGCCACGATGCATAGCCATTAGTGGTCCTCCGGATTGCCCATTTGGGCAACGAGATGCGCGGGCAGATCCTCGCCCGAGCGCATGGCGGACGTCATCGTCCGATAGTGGGCAGGAAGCTCGAAGCCAGCCGCATTGCTGATCGCCTGGATCACCGGAACGGTCGAGGGGTCGACGTAGGGAATGCCGTTCGGCGACGTATCGCCAAGGCGTGTTGCGTTCTTCATGCGTAGTTCGATCGGGTCCATCCCAAGCGTCTGCGCGATGCGCTCGATGTGCGTCTCCGTCGCAAACGACACGCTCGTCACACCGAAGCCACGCATTGCGGTGGTCGGTATGCGGTTGGTGTAGACGACGAAGCCGTTGAACTCGAGGTTCGGAATGGTGTACGCACCCGTATGGTGGAAGGCGTGCTTGGTGACGCCGTACGGGGAGAAGCGGGCGAAGGCACCGGCGTCGTGCAGTGTCAGCATCTTGCGTCCAAGAATCCAGCCGTCCTTGGTGACCGCGTCGGCGATCTCCATGTGCCATGGTGCGCGCGTCGACGAGCAGAGAAACTCCTCCATCCGTGTCCAGCGCCAACGCACGGGCCGATGCGACTTGATCGCCAGCAGCGTGGTGATGGTCTCGGTGGCCGTATCGACCTTGCCGCCAAAGCCGCCACCGGTCGTACCGCCAACGAATTTCAGCTTGTTGAGTGGCCAGTTGAGGTGTGCTGCGACGACGCCCATCGAGAAGTACATCGCCTGTGTGGCCGAGTAGACGACGAAACGACCACCGGCCTCGGGTACGACTTGGCAGACCTGCGTCTCCATTGGAATATGCTCGATTGCCGCAGGGCGGTAGACGCCTTGCACGATCACATCGGCATCCTCGAAGGCCTTGTCAATATCGCCCTTGCGGATCTGACGGCGATCCATCTCGCCCTCAAAATGGGGATACCAATTGCCCCAGTGGTGGACCTGCGGGGCATCGCCATCGAATGCCTTGCGGACGTCGAGTAGCGACGGCAACTCCTTGTAGGTGACCTTGATCGCCTCGGTTGCGCGGACTGCGAGTTCCTCGTTGTCCGCAGCGACAGCCGCGACGGGCTGGCCTTTGTAGCGCACGTGTGTCTCGGCCAACAGCGGTTCGTCGCCGGGCACGCCGAGCCCCTCAATGTGACCATGGATGTTCTTGTGCACGTCCTTGTAGGTGACGACGGCGTGGACGCCCTCCATTGCCTCGGCTGCCGACGTGTCGATCGACACGATCTCGGCGTGGTCGTGTGGCGAGCGCAGTGCCTTCGCCCAGAGCGTGCCGGGGATGCGCACGTCATCGACGTAGCGCGTGCCAGCCGAGACATGCTCGTTGGCGTCATAGCGTGGAAGTCGAGCGCCGACGGCCTTCACTGGTCAACTCCCTTAATCGTCGTGCGGAGCCCAGCCGCGGTGGTTGTCAGGTCGAACGAGTCGCCACGGGCTGCGGCCGAGATCGCGTCGAGGATCTTGACGTACCCTGTGCAGCGGCAGACATGACCACCGAGGGCAGTAGCGATTTCGGCATGATCGTCCGAGCCGCCGTTTTCGAGGTAGGCGGTGGCGGCCATCAGAAAGCCACTGGTGCAGAAACCACACTGGGCGGCGTAATGGTGAATCCAGGCCTCTTGCAGCGTCGATAGTTGACCAGGCGGAGCGAGGCCTTCGACGGTGCGAATCTCAGCGCCTTCAACAGCCGAGATGGGTATCAGGCATGAGCGACGCGGCTCACCATCGACGAGCACGGTGCAGGTGCCGCAGCCACCGTTCTGACAACCGGCCTTGGGGCTGAGCACATCCAACTCCTCGCGGAGTACATGCAGGAGCGGGGTGAGCGGCTCAGCATTGACGGTACGCGAAGTACCGTTGACGGTGATGTTCAGGCTCATGCGGCGTCCTCGAGCTGGTCGAGTGCTCGACGGACGAGCACGGGGAGTGTCTTCTCGCGATACCACGCCGAGGCGATTGCGTCATCAAAGAGGGCGACGTCAGCGAGTGCAGCGGCGCCAGCGGCGGCGTGGTTGGCGGCGGCTGCCTCGGCAGATGGCAGTCGCAGGCCATGTGGTCCGGCACCGTTTGCTCCGAGCCGAATAGTGCCGTCAGAGGTGCGGACGGCTGAGACCGCGAGCGCCGTGTACTCATGCGTGTGGGCGCGGTCGAGGTAGGCGTAGGCACCTGCGGAAGGAAGGTCGAAGGAGACATCGAGCACGAGCCGGTCGTCGCGATTGGCGAGAAACTCCTCGGTGGGCTCTGTGCGCTCGCCACCAGCGCCGACAGAACGGACGCTGGCGCCGAGTGCGATCAGCACGCCCTGCAGGTCGCCGCGTGGGGCATCGGTGTTGCGTGCGCAGAGATTGCCACCAAGGGTTGCCTGGCCACGAATCTCGAGATCGGCGATGTGGCTGACGCAGGCGGCGATCGGGTCGGCCAGCGAGGCAAGGGCGTTGAGGGGAGTCATTGCGCCGATCGTCAGCCGCCCGCCGTCTTTGGAGACTCCAGCCAGACCGGCGCGGTGGAGCATCAAAGCGCGGGCTGGGCGGGCGGAGCCGAGGCGTAGTTCCGGCACGAGGATCGTACCGCCACCGACAATGGCGGTGTCGCCACCGTCACCAAAAAGTTCGATCGCCTCCGTGGCCGATCGAGGTGTCAGTACTTCTGGTCCATTGCTCATGCTCTCCACCCGTTTTTGTGTGGGCGCTGGTCTGCCCACGATCCCTCCGTCAGCGTGCCGATCAGCACGCTGACGGAAGCCTACGGATTGGACTGACCATTTGCAAGTTATTTGGTTGTAATTGCCGCTTTGAGCCAGCCGCGGATGTCCTCGATGTGTGCCCGCATGGCAGCACCAGCCTGGGCTGGGTCGCCCGATTCGATGCCGTTGATGATCAGCTCGTGGGCCTCGAGCGTTTTGTCGAGAACATCCGGCCCCGCCATAATGCGCTGGCGCAATGTTGAGCCGAGGTGCCAGACCGAGTCGATTAGTTCGATCAACAACTCGTTGCCGGCCAACTCGTGGATGGCATGGTGGAACTTGCGGTCGGCGGCGAGGTTTCGGACGCCATCGTGATCCGGCTGGATCTCTGCGGCGAGTCGGCGGAGCCGCTTGATGTCCGCTTTCGTTGCGCGTGGTGCCGCCAGCTCCGTCGCGCCAACTTCGAGCATGCCACGGACATCCATCAGCGCGCTGGCCGAGGTCGCGTTGCGTTCGACTGCGTAGAGCAGTGGCGTGGCAAGGCGTTCGGCGCTCAGCTCGGTGACGTACGTGCCGGAGCCTTGACGGGCCGACAAGACGCCCATCGATGTCAGCGCGCGGATCGCCTCGCGCACGGTCGAGCGCGAGACGTTGAGTTGCGCGGCAAGTTCGCGCTCGACTGGCAGCCGGTCGCCGGCTTGGAGGCCGAGCGTCTCGATCATCGTCAGCAGAATGTCGGCTGTCGCCTTGGTGTTGGCGGACCGCTGGACCGTTTTGGTCCCGATCAGGCCGGCGACGCTACCGAGCACATGGCCGGCATCTTTTGTCGCTTTCGTCATGACATCTGCTCGTTGCACAATTGCGGATAAAGATACAACGTTGCTCGCAGGTTCTCAGCACTCTGGGGAAAGTCCTCAGCGAGGGCGCGCAAGGGCACGCGCTTGCGGTCGACCTGCGAGACGTCGCGTTGCGTCAACTCGATCAGGTTTCCGCTCGGGTCGCGCAGGTACATTTGGCCGCTGCCGTCGGGCAGAAGTGTTGCGGCGGCGAAGCCCGGCACGTCGACGAGGTGGCCTTGTTCAATCGCGGCGAGATACAACTCTTCGAAGTTGTCGATCTCGAAGGCCAGATGGTGGCGGTCGGGCACTGGTTCGGACTCGGGGAAGAGGTGGATCTGGCGCTGTCCGACGCGCAGCCATTCGACACGCACACTCATGGTCGGTGTGGGGATGTGCTCGAGGCCAAGGAACTCCGTGTAAAACCGCAACGACTCGTCGAAGTCTCGCGTTGAGATGCTGACGTGGTTGAGGTCGATGGCGGGCATAGGCGCGGCAGAACTAAATGGTCAGACCAACCATAGTCGCGCAGGGCACGAATGTGAAGCGCCGGTGTGGAGTCATGCAGAGTGGCTACGCGGTGCGCACACCGCGCTGCAAGCGCGCACGCGAGAGTGTGGCAACGCAACCAATGTAGAGCAGCGCGCAGAGCGGGAAGCAGAGGAGAACCAGATCGAAGTTGCCGGTTAGATCGCGCAGCCCGCCGAGCAGCGATGGTGCAGTCGCGGTCGCCAGATAGCCGAAGAACAGCATCATCCCGGCGACCGCACCGACGTCGACGGGCCGATCGGCGACGTCGAGCGGCAGGCTCATCGTCAAGGTAAACATGGCGCCGTTGGCCATGCCGGCAAACAGCACCCAGACGACTGCACCAGCAGGCACCGTCGCCAAGAGCAGCGTAGCGATCGCCATCGTGGAAGCGGCAACGAGCAGGCCGCGGCGGCGCGAGATGCGCTCGCCAATGATGCCCACCGCGATCGTCGCAGGCACGGTACCGATATTGAAGATCGCCGCTAGCCAGCCGGTCGAGGCCTGCGAGTAGCCGAGCTCGACGTAGGCGGCCGGCAGCCAGGCCGTGAGGCCGTAATAGATGACACCCATCAGGGCGAACATGACGACGAAGACCCAGACCAAGCGACTCCTGAGGGGAAAGCGCGGAAAGACACCTGGTGGTCGTTCGTGACGAGACGAGCGTGTCAGCAGCACCCAGCCGGTGGCGGCGAGGGCGCTGGCGAGCGAGAAGATCAGCAGCGTTGCGCGCCAGTTACCCAGCGATTCAGCGATCGGCACGGCCAGCACGGCTGCGAACGCCGAGCCAACCTGGATGCCCGCGGTGTAGACGCTGGTGAGGAGCAGCGGGTGGTCGGCGAAGCGCTCTTTGACGGCCACGACCATCAACGCATTGCCAAGCCCCATACCGGCACCGAGCAGGAAGGTGCAGAACAGAATGCCGAGCGTGCCGCCGGCCACGACGCGCAGTAGTCCGGCCGTGGCGATCAGCGCGACGGCGACGGTCACGGCCTGGACGGCCCCGATCCGTCCGGCCAGCACGGGCGCGATCGGTGCGAACACGCCAAGACAGAGCACCGGGATCGTGATCAGCAGTCCAGCGGCCGCATGCGACATCCCGAGCGAGGCCTGGATGTCGGGAATTAACGGCCCGAGACCAACGACCTGTGGACGCAGCGTCAAGGAAGCCAGCAAGAGGCCGATCAGCAGAGGTAGGCGCTCACCGATCCGCTGCGACGTTGCCGCGCTCCGAGTCATCGTCGCCCTAGCGTGACGGCACGATGTCGGCACCGGCGGCGATCAACGCCTGGAACCGCTCGATCGTCTCGGCCACTCCGACAGCCAGCGGATGGCGTTCGACGCTGCCGATGACACGCGCGAAATCCGACGAGTCGACGGCGGGTGGAAAGGGTAGCTGCACGTCATCGAGAGTCAGTTCGGCGGCCGGGAGTACGGCTCGGATTGACGTCACGATCTCGTCCATCGCGACCTCATCACCAGGCAGGTTGAGGACCGTCGCGCCGTCATGGTCGCAGCGTGCCGCGGCGATAAAGGCGCGGGCCGCGTCGCGACCGTGCTGATAGACAGCACGACCACCAAACGGGATATGGAACGCCTCGCCGCGGGCGGCAGCGAGCATTGCGGATGTCGGCGAGGACGTCACGCCTTGGTCGCGACCGACGCCGTAGACGATGTAGGGGCGCAGACCAATCGACGAGAGGCCACGATCGGCGTGGTAGACGGCGGCAGAGTCCTCATTGGCTCGCTTATAGACGCCATAGAGCGTGTGGGCCTTGCCCTGTGGGTCGGCAGCGGCCGTGCCATCGACGGTTGGCTCGTCCTCGCCGCCGTAGGCGGCGACCGAGCTGGCGTAGGCGAAGGTGCTATCGCCGAGATATTCGACGGCGGCCTCCATCAGCGCGATCGAGCCAACAACGTTGACGCTGGCACCCCCAATCGGATCGGCCTTGCAGAACGGCACCTGGAGCGCAGCGAGATGAATGATGTGCGTCGGCTGGTGCTTGGCAAAACAGGCCAGCACGGCGGCCGGATTGGTGATGTCGAGTGGGTCGCGGGTTAGGCCGGCAGGGGCATCACCCACAAGGTTGCGCAGGCGGTGGTCGGACGAGCCGAGGTCGGCTATCACGACCTCGGTACCCTCAGCGAGCAGTTCGTGAGCAGCCCACGCGCCGATGCAGCCGAGGCCGCCAATAATGAGAAAGCGCTCTGTCATGGGCGGAGCATGGCAGAACCAGAAAATTGGTGCGACCAATCTGCCAGATTGGCGGTCGTGCTAGTCGGAGAGGTAGCCACCGTCGACAGGCAGCGTCGCGCCGGTGATAAAGCGTGCGGCGTCAGAGCAGAGAAAGAGTGCGGCGCCAACAAGGTCGTCGGGCGTGCCCCAACGCTTCATGGGCGTGCGGTCCATAATCATGCGTGTGCGCTCGGGATCGGCGCGCAACGCGTCGGTGAGTGGCGTGTCGATCCAGCCGGGGGCAATTGCGTTGACGCGTACGCCCTCGGCCGCCCATGCGGCGGCAAGCGACTGCACGAGTTGTTTGACGCCACCCTTGCTGGCTGAGTAGCCCGGTACCAGCGGACCGGCGGCCCAGGTCAGGATGCTGGCGATGCCGATCGCTGCACCGCCGCTCTCGACGAGTTTGGGCTTGCAGGCCACGAGCGTGCGCATGGTGCCCGTCAGGTTGACTGCCACGACCTCGGCGAAGACGTCGGGGTCGTGTTCTTCGATGCGCTTGATCAGGCCCGCGCACGTGACGACCGCGTCGATTCTGTCGCAGCCGGAAGCGATCTGGTCGAGCGCGGCCTGGTCGGTGACGTCTGCCTCGACCAGCGTCACGCCCGGATAGGGCGTTGCACGGTCTGCGTCGAGTCC
>SHUX01000023.1 GCA_009694475.1 Thermoleophilia bacterium | reverse complement strand
GAGGGGGATCCACCTCTTCCCTTTTCGAACAGAGTCGTTAAGCCCCTCAGCGCCGATGGTACTTGGTGGGAAACTGCCCGGGAGAGTAGGACGCCGCCGGAATTATTGTTAGAAAGCCACTCCGCAAGGGGTGGCTTTCTTGCGTTCTGGTCCGGGTCGTCAGCCGACCGGGCCAGAATCTCCAGGCGAAATGATGCGTATCAGACGACGTTCACCATGTCGGAGTGATACGGCTTCAGGTAGGTCTGCGCCCACTTGCCGAGCTCCTCGAGCGCCGGCCGTAGCGCTGCGCCGCTCGGGGTGAGCCGGTACGCGTTGTTGCGGGCTGCTCCGTCCGGGTTTGTGCGCTCGATGATCCCGAGCGACGTTAGGAGCCGAAGCCTGTGTCAGCTTTTTGCGATGATGTCGGGGGGGCGGGGGCGATGGTCGGCCCCGGCGTGGGCGCGGGTTCAATAGCGTCTGCGCCAGAGAGGTCGGCACCGATCTGCGCGTCGACTCGACTAATGACTGGTCAGCTCGATCGGTGGCCCGGCGTCGCCCAACAGCGGCGCGTTATAGGCCAACACGCGCCAGATTGCTCCAGAGTCAGACTCGCGCCGGCGCAGGTAGGTCGCGTGGCCATGGCTAATGCGTCCCAGGTGGACACGCTGCTGCTCGGCTGTCAGGCCAATGATGCGGCCTGTCACGGCGCCGATCAGGCCGCCGTGAGCAACGATCACGAGCAGGGCCGATTCGTCGAGGCCCGCCGAGTGGCGCTCCAGAGCACGGGTGCCGCGCTCGGCCACGTCGGCGTAGGTCTCACCGTCTGTCCAGCCCGTGCCGCCTTTATCGTGTCGAAGCGCCCCCTCGGGGTCGCGGGCGGCGGCCTCGTCGTGCGTCAGACCAGCCCAGCTGCCGACATCGATCTCGCGCAGGTCGGCGTCGGTGACGACGGGGAGCCCAAGCAGTTCGGCGAGTGGTCGAATCGTCTGCTGGGCACGCACGAGATCAGAGGTGACGATGTGTGTTGGTTGCTGTTTGGCAAGGGGCTTGATGAGCGCCTCGGCCTGCTCGAAGCCCAAGGCATTCAATGGAACATCAGAATGGCCTTGCCAGCGAGCCTCTCGGCTCCAGTCGGTCTCGCCATGCCGAACCATGATCACGCGTGCCATCCACACAGGGTACGCAGTGGGTTCCCTGCGCACCCGTTACCCTTGCACCATGGATCTCGGACTGACAGGACGCGCCGTACTGATCACCGGTGGCAGCCAAGGAATTGGACGCGCCACGGCAGAGGTACTGGCACGCGAGGGTGCGCGGGTTGCGGTCGCCGCGCGTAGCCAGGCTGACCTCGACGAGACGGTCGCATCGCTTGAGGGTCTTGGCGCTGCGGACGCCTTTGGCATCCAGGCGGACCTCGCGCTCCCTGGTGGTCCCGAATGGGCCGTCTCAAAAGCCTGTTCGCGGTTTGGTGCGCTGGATGTGCTTGTCGCCAACGTTGGTTTCGCCGTCGCGCGGAAACTCGATGACGTGACGGACGCGGAGTGGGAAGAATCGTTCCAGTTGAACCTGATGAGCCATATCCGCACCGTCCGTGCCGCACTTCCTCAGCTGCGCCAGAGCGATCAGGCGCGCGTCGTGCTCGTCTCGTCGACGGCCGGCAAGCGCCCGTCGGGCGGCATGCCGGACTACAGCGTGATGAAGGCGGCGCTGCTTTCGTATTCGAAGCTCGTGTCTGATCTTGAAGCGAAAAATGGTGTGCTCGTCAACGCCATCTGCCCTGGGCCGACCGGAACACCCGCATGGCTCGCCGAAGGCGGTCTGGCAGATCAGACCCGTGGCGAAGGAACGCGTGAAGACGCGCTTTTGAAGGCGGGAGCGGGACGCCCGATTGGCCGCATGGCTGAGCCGGCGGAGATCGCTGACATCATCGCTGTGCTGTGCTCGGCTCGAGCCTCGTACGTGACGGGCTCAGCGTGGGGTGTCGACGGCGGCACCGTTCCCGTAATCATCTGACCCAGCCGCCCGACTCTAGTGCGTGGACTACGCTGTCGGTGTGAACGAACCCTCTGCTGTTGATCGAGACGAGGCGCTGGCTGGTCCAGTCGCACAAGGCTTCGCCGAGCGCATGGCCGCAGCCGAGGCCGTGCGGTTGGTTCCGTGGGCAACGCGCTCGCAGGATTCGCTGGGGCGTTTGCACGTAGAGGCGGATTGCCTTCTGCGTACACCGTTTCAGCGCGACCGCGACCGCATCGTGCACTCCAAGGCCTTTCGGCGCCTCAAGCACAAGACGCAGGTCTTTATCGCCCCCGAAGGCGACCATTTCCGCACGCGCCTCACCCACACGCTTGAGGTGACAGGTATTGCCCGCGCTGTGGCGCGCGCGCTGGGCCTCAACGAAGACCTGACTGAGGCAATCGCGCTCGGCCATGATCTTGGGCATCCGCCGTTTGGGCATACCGGCGAGGAGGCACTGTCCGACATTCTTAAGGAGCGCACCGGGCATCGCTTTCATCACAACGAGCACTCGCTGCGCATCGTCGAGCATCTCGAGCGCGGTGGGCGTGGCCTCAACCTGACGGACGAGGTGCGCGATGGCATCCTCAACCACACGGGGGCTGTCGCGCCGCGCACGCCCGAGGCGCGGATCGTCAAGTTGGTCGACCGCTTCGGCTACATCAACCATGACATCGATGACGCGGTGCGGGCCGGTGTACTCGATCCTGCGCGCCTACCACCAGAGGCGACGGCCTTGCTCGGCACGACAGCCGCGCGACGCATCGATGCGCTCGTGCACGATCTTGTCGAGCATTCGGCTGTCGTCGAAGACATCGAGCAGACGACGCCCTATGCCGACGCGCTGCTCGATTTGCGGCGGTTCATGTTCGACGAGGTGTATCTGCGCCCGGCCACCGAGACAGAACGGGGACGGATTCGTAACGTCGTGCAATCCCTTTTCGTCTGGTTTCTTGAACACCCCGAAGAGGTGCCAATCTCGGAGGACTCGTTCGAGACGCGGGTCTTGGACTACGTGGCAGGCATGACGGATCGCTATGCCCTACGCGCCTATCGCGCGCGGTTCGAGCCGGACGCCTGGCGCTTCTAGGGGGCTGGCGTGGCGGGACGGATCAATCGCGCAACAGTCGAGCGAGTGCGCGAGCGTGCCGACCTCGTCGAATTGGTCTCTGCGCGCACGGGACAGGTGCGACAGGTTGGCCCACGCGCGATGGCGCGCTGCCCGTTCCATGACGAGAAGACCGCGAGTTTCTCGATCGAGCCGGCCCAGAAGCTCTACCACTGCTTTGGCTGTGGTGTCAGTGGCGACGTCTTCAAATTTGTGATGGAAATTGAGGCCTGTGAGTTTCCGGAGGCCGTCGAACGACTTGCTGAGCGGTACGGCGTACCGATTGAGTACGAGGAGTTGTCGCACAAGGAGGCCGAGGAGCTCGATCGGGAGAAGCAGATCGAGCGTCTGCTTGAGGAGACGTGCGCCTACTACGAACGCGTGCTCGTCGACAGCCCCGAGGCCGAGGTCGCACGCTCCTATCTCGCCGAGCGCAAGCTCGGCCCCGAGCTGATTAAGCACTGGCGGATCGGGTTTGCCCCCGACGCCTGGGACCGAGTGGTCAACGGCGCACTCAAGAAGGGCTATACCCCGGCCGATCTGCTTGCCGCGGGGGTAGCGAGCGAGGGGCGACAGGGACCGATCGATCGCCTCCGTGGTCGCATCGTCTTCCCCCTCTTTGACGGGCGCGGACGTGTGCGCGGTTTTGCTGGTCGGGTCTTACCTGGCGTCGAGGGACCGAAGTACATCAACTCGCCCGAGGGGCCGTACTTCCACAAGGGCAAGTTGCTCTACGGCCTGCACCATGCGCGCGGACCAATCGCGAAGGCCGGACGCGCAGTGATCGTCGAGGGCTACACCGATGTGATCGCACTGCACGAGGTTGGGGTGCAAGAGGCCGTCGCCTCGATGGGCACGAGCCTGACCGAGGAGCAACTGACCGAACTGCGACGTCTTGCTGCGAACCTGGTCTTGGCCTTCGACGCCGATCAGGCTGGCCAGGACGCCGCGCTGCGTGGCATGCGCCTTGCCGAGCAGAAGGGCTTCGATGTGCGCATCGTTCCGCTACCCGCGGGACAGGACCCAGCCGAGATCGCGGCCAGTGGCAAGGAGGCTGTCGAGGCTGCGCTCGCCGGCAGCGTGTCGGTGCTGGCGTTCCTCGTCAATCGCGCACTGGAACAGCGTGAGCAGAATGGGGTCGATGCCGTCTACGCGCAGGTGCGCAGCATCCTCTCGAGTGCACCTCCCACGCCCGATCGTGCGCGGCTGGTGCGACGGGTGGCCGACGTCTTGCGGCTCGACAAAGAGCTCGAGTCGCGCCTCACGCGAGGTGCTCGAGTGGGGGTGCCCGTCAGTCAAGGCGGCGCCATCAACCGTGCTCGCAAACGCCTCGATCAGCGCACCCGCGTCGAACGCGAGTTTCTTGCCGCCTGTCTTGCTCTCCCCGCAGATGCGCCAACGGCCCTCGATCTCACGGCGGACGCTCTCGTGGAACCCGTGCACCTGACACTCGTACCGTGGGTGCGCGAGCGAGTGGCGGGACATGCAGCCGAGGCACCAGCAGGCGCAGAAGACATCGTCGCCGAGTTGTATGCACTCTCCGCGCGCTTCGATCCAGCCGCGGGCGATGTGCCCGACCTCGAGGCGGCTCAGGCGGCACTACAGGAGTTGATGCTGCAAATTCAGTTACGGGCGGCTGACGACGAGATTGGGCCACTCCGCGGTCGGGTTGAGGACGGTTCGGCGTCTGCAGACGAGTTGCGACGCCTCGCCGTCTTGCAGCGTGAGGTCGAGAGCCTGCGCTCAGAGTTGCGCAACTCGAGCTTCGACAGCTGAGTTTCCCGGTACAGGCACGGCGGTCTGACAGCCACGGTTATACTCCGCCCGCGTTCCTCGGTAGCTCAATGGCAGAGCATCCGACTGTTAATCGGAGGGTTGTAGGTTCGAGTCCTACCCGAGGAGTGCGTGATCAGACCGATTCTGCCCGCCTGGCAGATCATGTGGGTGCTCAGGACGTCAGGAGTCCTATCAGCCACCACTCGGCCACCACCGATCTGATCCCGATTCTGCGGACCACTGAGGGGTCGCGAGTGGTGAGCATGTCGTGCCTAGGCCACCGCCTCTGTCGCGAGTAATGCCAAAATGTAGCGTTGCCTGTACTGCTGACCTTAGGTCCGCTACCCCTCGTAGGGCTGTTCGTTACGAGGTTTGGATCGGCAGCGCACCGACGACGCCGGTATCGCTTAACTCGGCAATCTCGCGCGGGCTATACCCAAGTTCGCTGAGGACGTCCTCGGTGCTCGCGCCCCGACTGAGCCCGGCGTGGCGGACCGCGCCGGGAGTGCGTGAGAGACGCGGGGTCGGGGCAGACTGCAGCAGCTCGCCATCACCATCCGGGTTATTGACCATCGTCAGAGAGCCACGGGCGATCACGTGTTCGTCAGCGATAAGTTGTTCGGCGCTATAGACCGGTCCGGCAGCGGCTCCAGCATCGGCCAGGATTTGAACGGCATCGCTCCACGTATGCCTGCTGGTCCATTCGCCAATCAGAGCATCCAGAGCATCAACATTGGCGATGCGGTCGGCGTTTGTTGTGAAGCGAAGATCGCGTTCGAGTTCTTCGCCACCGACGACATTGAGGATGCGCTTGGCGACTGAGTCCGCCGAGCCAGACATGCAGATCCAGCCATCCGAGCACTCGTAGACGTTGCGGGGAGCCGAGAACCAGAGTCGGGAACCGATCCGCTGATCCGAAACACCAGTACGGTGGGCGATCGCCGCGCCGGGACCGACTACATCGAGCATCGAATCGAGCAGCGTGGCGTCGATCACCTGTCCCTCTCCGGTCAGATCACGGTGGCGAATTGCGGCCAAAATCGCGAAGGCGGAAAGGGCGCCGGTGATTTCGTCGGCGAGAGCAATCGGAGGCAGGGTGGGGGGACCATCGGCCTGTCCCGTGGTATAGGCGAGCGTCGACATTGCCTCGGCGATCGTGCCGAAGCCGGCACGGGACGAATAGGGGCCGTCCTGGCCAAAGCCGGTCACGCGCAGAATTACGAGGCCGGGATTCTCAACCAGTAAGACGGACTCGGGATCAAGGCCAAGTCGCTCGAGAGCGCCAGGACGGAAATTCTCGATCAGCACATCTGCGGTGCGAATCAGACGGAGTAGGACCTCGCGGCCCTGTTCGTGCTTGAGATCGAGTTCGATTGGACGCTTGTTACGTCCGACCAGGCGCCAGTAGTAGCCGTCTTCGCCGTCGGTTTCGCCAAGGTGACGGGCACCATCGCCATCGCCGGTGCGCTCAACCTTGATCACGTCGGCACCGAAATCGGCGAGACGGCGGGCGGCACTTGGCCCCGCGAACACCGTCGCGAGGTCGATCACACGCAGCCCGCGGAGCGGTCCTTCGTGCGGTTCGGTGGTCATCGCTAATGCGCTCCGTTAGGGAGGACGGTGTCGAATGCTGCCAGCACGCGATCAGCGGTCTCGCGATTGGCGTTGACACCCATCATCCCGATGCGCCAGATTGGAGGCGACAACGGTCCGAGCCCGCCGCCGACCTCGATGTTGTGCGTGTGCAGCAAGATGCCTTGAATGGACTTGCCGTCGATTCCCTCGGGAACGCGCACAGCAGTCAGCTGTGCCAACTGGTCGGACGCGGCGGGCAGCAGCTCGAAGCCGCGGTCGCGGAACCCGGCCTGGATGTACCCGCCGGCATCGGCGTGGCGTGCATAGCGCTCGTCGAGGCCTTCCTCGAGCGAGAGGCGGAGCGCCTCGTCGAGTGCGTAGTACGAGAGGTTTGGCGTCGTGTGGTGGTAGGTCATCGGCCGGTCGAGCCAGTACTTGATGTGCTCCGCCAGATCGAGCGAGTACGGCACCTGCATGCCGCTACGGCCAAGGCGCTCAATCGCACGCGAAGAAATAGAGACGGGCGAGAGGCCCGGAGGGGCGGCGATGCACTTCTGGCTGCAGGCGTAGGCGTAGTCAACGCCCCAGGCGTCGAGCTCGATCGGCATACCGCCGATCGCCGTCACACAGTCGGCGTAGAGCAACGCGTCGGTGCCACTGGCACGCATCGCCTCACCAAGCTCTTGCAGCGGATGTGCGACACCCGTCGACGTCTCCGCATACACCACGCAGACCATCACCGTATGAGGGTTCTGTGCGAGTGCGTCGAGGATCCGATCATTCGGAACGTGTTGTCCGAATGGTGCCGACAACTCAACGACATTGGCGCCGCGGCGGCGCAACATCTCGAGGATGCGATTACCAAAGAAGCCGGCGCTCGCAGCGACCACGGTATCGCCGGGGGCGACGAGGTTGAGGATACCCGCTTCCATACCGCTCGTGCCGCTCTGAGAGAGGCAGAACGAGGCGCCATCGGTGCGCCCATAGACAGTTCCGATCATGTTGGCCATCACGAGCATACGCTCCCAAAAGACTGGGTCGAGATGACTGATCAGCGGCTTACGCATCGCCTCAAGTACACGTGGATCAACATTCGATGGCCCGGGGCCAGCGAGCAGACGCGTAGGCGGATGAAAACTCTCGATGGTTACGTGTTCAGGGGCGGTTGCGCTCACGACGTTCTCCATACGTTGATTACCTACATGGTACGCCCTCTATTCCATAACTTCTATATTGATTTTAGAGAATAAACATCGGAATTATCCGATTATTAGCGGTTAGCCGACGCTCTGAACTCCGGCAGCGACACCGGCCATCGTGGTCAACAGTGGTTGACGCACCGATTCGTCACCGTCTGCAAGCCGCTGCAGGAGCTCTGTCTGGATCGCACTCAGCGGATCGATCCACGGATTGCGGTGTGCCAGGCGCTCGCGCAACTCGGGTCGTCGTCCGTAGAGGTCGTCCTCGCCGGTGATCCGCAAGACTGCTGCCCTACTGCGCTCGTGTTCGTCGCAGATTGACTGCCAGATGCGCGTGGCCTCGGCGGTCGGGTGGAGAGCGAGGTAGTCGTCGACAAACGAGAGATCAGTACGGAAGAGCGATGCCTCGAGGGCGGAGACGATCGCCCGAAAGGGCGGCCAATCTGCCCACATCGCCTGCTGGACGGCGACGTCGCCTCCGGCCAGGGCGGTACCAGACCCATACCACGCGGGCACGAGCACACGCGTCTGCGTCCACGCCATCACCCACGGAATTGCGCGCAGACTGTCGGCACCACCAGCGGATCGGCGGGCAGGACGCGAGCCGAGTTTAAGGTCATCGGCCAATGTGATCGGGGTCGTGTGGAGAAACGTTTCGGTAAAGGCAGGATCGTCGAGCAGGCCGCGCCACGAGGTGCGGGCGATGTCGGCCAGTAACTCCATCTGTTCACGCCACGCAGCCGGGGTGGCGTCGTCGCCTTCGCGCGCAGCGGCAATCAAGGCGCCTGACAGCACCTGTTCGAGCGCCCGGCGAGCAAGCACAGGGTGAGCAAACTTTGAGCGTGCGGTCTCGCCCTGTTCGGTTAGGCGCAGACCACCGCTGGCTGCGCCAGCAGGCAAGGCTTTGGCGATCTCGTCCGACGGCGCGCCACCGCGGGCTGGCGAGCCGCCACGGCCATGAAAGGCCCGGAAGCCAATGCCGTGACGCCGACAGACGGCGACGAGATCCTCCTGTGCACGCCAGATGCGCCATTGCGCTGCAATAAAACCCTCTTCTTTGCCGCCATCAGAATGACCGAGCATGACTTCGAGGCGTCCACCCGTACGTGCGATGTGCTCTCGCATGGCGGGTACAGCGAGTACGGCCTCCGCGATCGTGGTCGCATTGCGGAGTGAGGCGCCAGATTCGAACAGCGGCACGACCGGGACACCGTGCAGGCCGGCGCGATGGAGGAGCCAAGTCGCCGCGAGTACATCCGCGGGCGATTCGCAGCCAGAGATGACGAGGGAACGCAGCGGCATGGCGCCCAGCGTCGCGTGGAGGTCTGCGGCCTCGTCGAGTGCGCGGGCGGCGCGCAGGTCGTCAGGGGCGGGAGCAGTTGTGCGCGCAACGGGTTGTGCAAGTGCTGCCGCAAGGTGCGAGAGACGGTCGGATTCCTCAAGACCCGCGCTGCCGGGGAGCAGCACATCGACCGCGTCACCTAATTCTCGAGCGTGGAGACGCACGTCAATCTCCAGTAGGTGGAGGCCAAAAATACGCACCTGCCAGGCGAGGCGGTCGAGCGACGGTGTTTCGCCTGGCGCAGCGGCCCGGACGGCATCGACATCCTCAATCAAGGTCTTGGCATCACGATAGATCCACGCTGGATCGATCTCCTCGTCTAACGCGCGGAGCGTCCACGTCAGTCGCTCGCGCATCAGGCGAAGCTTGCGCCGAAGAGGCTCGTGCGCGTAGGCATCGCGCTCGCCACCACCGCCAGGCAGCGTGGTCGCGTCACGCGCAATCAGGAGCAAGAGCTCGGTGATATCGGTATAGCGAGCCGACTCGGAATGCAGGCGAGAGGCGCTGACGACGCGGTCGATCAGGAGACGCAACGCCGCTCGGCGCGCCTCAATGACCGCAAAGCGCACTGTTTCGGCGGAGGCCGACGGGTTGCCATCCATGTCGCCACCGGCCCACTGCACGAACGAGATTGGCGCGCGCCCAAGTGCGAAGCCGAGACGCCGCTCGGCGCTGACTGCGACATCGGCGGCCGCATCGTAAAGCGCCGTCTCGACAAGAAAGACCGTCCGACGGATCTCTTCCTCGACCGGTGGCCGGCTACGACGAATCTCATCCGTCGCCCACCAGGCGCTCACGGTTTCCTGTGCTTCTGCCAGCGCACGCTCCTGCGCCTCGATGCCCGGCGCTCGATCGAGAGCGTCAAGTTGCTCGGTCAGGCGGTGCAGTTTGTGTAGCACGGCTCGACGGGTGGCATCCGAGGGGTGCATTGTCAGGACGAGTTCGACATGCAGGTCGTCGAGGTGGGAGCGAAACTGCTCGGGATCGCCAAGTTCGGCGATGGCCTGCTCCAGCGACGCGCGGCGCCAGCCAGTGGTCTGTAACCGGCGCACGCGCTCGCGCTCCTCACAGAGGTTGGCCAGTTGCAGGCGCATCAGTAGCGCCTTTGCCGTCGCGCCCGCTGCGCGACGATCAAGCAGTGCTACCTCGGAGCGAATTAGTGCCGCTGCGCTGAGATCGCCGGCCCGGGCACGTTCGGCCAACTCGTGAAGACGTAGCACCATCTGGACGATCTCGAGGCCCTCGGTCTGCGTGATCGCCTCAAAAAGCAGGCGTTCCAAAATGCGGTCGTCACCGCCCAGCGTGCCGGGCTGGAGTTCGCCGACGACCACCGCCATCAGGACCCCGACAGCCGCTCGACGCGTGCGATTACGTTCTGCGCCATCTTGATCGAAGCCGCATCGATCAGGCGACCATCGAGCGACACGGCACCAAGACCTTCAGCGGCTGCTTCGGCCATCGCAACCATGATGCGCTGCGCACGATCGACCTCGTCGGGCAGGGGCGAGAAGATCTCGTTCGCCAACTCGATCTGGGACGGGTGGATCGCCCATTTGCCTTCGCAGCCGAGGGCGGCGGCACGACGGGCGGCCATCTTGTAGCCCTCGGGGTCGTTGAAGTCGCCGAACGGTCCGTCGATCGGGCGCAGACCGTTGGCGCGACAGGCGACAATCATGCGGGATAACGCGAAGTGCCACGGGTCGCCCCAATGCAGTTCGCGGGCGCCATTCGCATCCGGATCGGTAAGGACCGCGTACTCCGGGGTGACACCGCCGATCACGACTGTGCGAGCGCGGGTCGATGCCGCGTAGTCAGCCACGCCGAACGAGAGTGCCTCGAGCCGCTCCGGGCAGGTCTGCGCAATTGCCTCAACGTTAGCCATGCCGGGCGCAGTTTCGATCAACGCAGTGATGGCGATGGGGTCGTAACCGTAGGCCTGCTCAATTTGCGAGAGCAACATTGCGACGAACTCGATATCGGAGGGTCGACCGACCTTCGGAATCAGAATCATGTCCAGTTTGTTGCCGACGGCCTCGACGATATCGACGACATCGCGGTAGGCCCAATACGTGTCCAGGCCGTTGATGCGGACCGACGTAGCGGTCTTCGACCAGTCCTGCGACTGCAGCGACTCGATGGCGTTCTTGCGCGCTTGAACCTTATCGTCGGGCGCAACGGCATCCTCAAGGTCGAGGAAGACGATGTCCGAGCCGGCCTCGGGGGCCTTCTCCAGCATGCGGAGATTGGAGGCGGGGACGGCAAGTTCGGAGCGGTGGAGTCGATCTTTATTCGGCATACCCGACACGTTACGCGAGCAACACATGGACATCCAGCAGGTAATAGTGTCTAATTCATAAGGCAATGGCTATGACACTCTCTCAACTGAAGACGTTTATCGCCGTCGCCGAGGATGGCTCGGTGCGCGCTGCGGCCGAACGTTTGCATGTGTCGCAGCCGTCGGTGTCCGGAAGTATCGCTGCCTTGAGCGACGAAGTTGGTGTTGCACTGACCGAACGCGACGGTCGCGGCATGAAGCTGAGCCCGGCCGGAGAGGTGTTCTTGCCGCACGCCCGCGAGGCCCTCGGCCTGCTCGAACAAGGCACGCGGATGGCGCACAGTGCAGCGGCGAAGGAGCAGGCCACAGTCCGCATCGCAGCGGTCTATACGGCAGCAGAATTTGTCCTGCCGATGTTGTTGCGGGCATTTCGCGAAGCGCATCCGGAGATCCCAATTCAGCTCGAGATCGGCAATCGTGAGCATGTGCTCGAGTTGCTCGGCTCGCGCGAAGCGGACATCGGCATTGGCGGACGCGCACCGGACGACGGTAAGTACGAGGGTTTGCGCATCGCGACGAACAGGCATGTGATCGTGGCGGCACCCGACCACCCACTCGCCGGTCAGCAGCAGATTCCACTGCGCGATCTGGCAAACGAGACGTGGTTGGTACGCGAAGAGGCCTCCGGTACACGTCGTCTGGTCGATGAATATCTGGCGGGTGCACAGATCGTGCCGCCAAAGACCACGATCGGTTCGAACAGTGCCGTGGCCGCTGCCGCAATGGTTGGGCTCGGTGTCGGCGTTGTACCGCTCGTCGCCGTCGAACACCAGATTGTGGCTGGCTCACTCGTGCAACTGAACGCCGTACCAAGCCCGCCGTCGCGTGATTGGTTCGCGCTCCTGCCCGTGCGCCGGGCGACTCCTGCAGCGCGCGTGCTCGCGGACTTTCTTACGCAGCGCTAAAAAAGTGCACGATGCGCGCTGCGATCGCGTCGGGTTGCTCGATGTGGAGCCAGTGACCGACACCGTCAACCTGCTCGAGTTCGAGACCCGCGGGGAAGCGCCGCTCGAACCCGCGGAAGCAGGCTGGGCGAATACAACCATCGTCGCCGCCATGCAGCATCAGCGTCGGGACGAGCACATCGCCCGTGGCAGTCATCGCTTCGAAATCGTCGCGGTACCAACCGTGGACAGCCTCACCAACACCCGGTCGTTGCAGGATCTCCTTGACCGTCGACCACTCGAGTCGACGTAAACCAGGTGACCACTCCTCGTGCAGTTGATCGAGCCAATCCGGATCGGCCGCCAGTTTGGCGGCACCGCTGGAGTAGGCCAAGATCCAGGCATAGGCTGCCGTCTTCTGTTCCTGGAGATCGCGCCGCCTGGCGGCGAAGCCGTCCGGATGCGGGATCGCAAGCGAGACGACGCGCGAGACTCGGTCGGCGTGGTTGGCGCCAAGATCAAGCGCGACACAGCCGCCCCAGTCATGACCAACGACCAGCACCTGCTCGAGTTTGAGTGCATCCAGCACGTCGACCATGTCGCGTGCGACCGCCGCACTCTGGTAGCTATCGACCGGCCCGGAGGGTGCATAGCCGGGGAGCGCAGGGACGATCGCGCGGTAGCCGGCCTTCACGAGCCGCTCGACAAGTGGTGCCATGCCAATCGGCGCATCGGGAAAGCCGTGCAGTACGAGTACGGGCGTGCCGTCACCGATATCCCAAAACGCCACGGCACCACGAGCCTGCACGAGCGATGGTGCGCTGGTGAATTCGTCCATTAGATCGCGCTGAAGCCACCATCGACAGGCATGATCACGCCCGTCATCCAGGCGGCGTCGTCGGAGGCAAGGAAGAACGCGGCGCCAGCGATGTCATCGGCCTCGCCGAGTCGCGGCAGCGGCGTCGTCGCCTGGAGCCGGGCCAGTTTGGCCGGATCGTCCCAGAGGTTGCGCGTCATCGAAGTGCGTACGTAGCCCGGGCAGATCGCGTTGACCGTAATCGAGTGGGGGGCAAGCTCGATTGCCAACGTGCGTGTGATCTGGACGACAGCGCCTTTGCTCATGTTGTAGTGATAGCCCGTCTGAACGCCGGTGATGCCGGCGATCGAAGCGAGCGTGACGATGCGTCCACCACGACCCTGCTCGATCATCGCGCGAGCACTCTCACGACACGTCCACCAGACGCCATCTTGATTAACTGCCTGGACCTGCTTGTAGTCCTCGAAGGGCTCGTCGACGATCGAATAGGCGAGCGGCGAGATACCCGCATTGGCGACTGTGATATCAAGCCCGCGATAGGTGTCGGTCGCGGTCGCGACGGCCGCTGCAACCTGAGCGCCATCTGTCACATCGCATTCAACGAAGGTTGCACGACCGCCCTGCTCGTTGATCAGGTCATGCGTTGTTGTCGCGTCTTCCCAGCCACCGGCGATCGGGTTTGGCACAAGGTCAGCGCAGACAACGGCGGCACCCTCAGCGGCATAGCGCAGAGCAATTGCCCGACCATTACCACTGGCGGCTCCCGTAATCAGGGCGACACGGCCCTCAAGTCGGCGTTCTGCAGTCATCAATTCATCTCCTCGGTACGGGTCTCTGCGGCGAGCACAGCATCCTGACCGCCGTCCATGCGAATGGTTGCGCCATTGATCGATTCGGCACTGGTGCCAAGCATAAGGTTGGCGACGATGGCGACCTCGGAGGGTGCAATTGCATCGGCCACTAGGATGGCGTTGACGCTGATGCTTGGCAGTGTGGAGGCAACCTCCATTAGCATCACGAGCCCGGCGGAGACCAGTGAACGCACGCCATCACGATGGTCGGGGATCAGGCCGCCGGTCGGGCAAACGATCACGACACGGGTTGAGAGGTCGAGTTCGCTCAGCGTCTGGATGGCGGCGGCCGCTGCGGTCAGTGTCTCACCCAGCAGACGCTCGAGTTCGTTGGTTTCAACAGCGCCGAGCGAGCCACAGGAGGGTGGCAGCGCGACAATCGCCAATTCTGTGGGGCGATCGCGACGCACGATCTCGCGCACAGTAGTGCGTGCGGGCGACGAGGCAAAGCGTGCACCATCGGCAAGGGACTGGGCAACGGCACCGTGCGTACCGATCACGAGGCGGGTCATCGATCGCTCCCACGATGGGCCTGCCACGCTGTCGTGGACGAGCGCATACCCGCGTCGATCAACAGGCCCGTGCCAGTGATCCGGGAGGCGTCAGCACTGACCAAGAACGCGGCCGCCGCCGCGACATCTTCGCCGCGCACGATCGTGCCGAGCGGAGGTGCCAACCAGCCGTCAGTGGCGCCGGGTGTGCGACGACCTGTCGTGGTCGTCAACATACCGGGGGCGGTATCACCTGGGCAGATGGCGTTGACACGGACTCCAGCCGGGCCCCATTCGGCGGCGAGGCAGCGCGTCATCGTCAAGGCCATCCGCTTGGCAATCGAATAGGCAGCAATTGGCGCCTCACCCCAGAGGCCCGCGTCGGAGGCCGTGATCAGGAGCGAGCCTTTGCTGGCTTGCAGGTATGGCAGCGCGGCGCGCGCCTGACGGTGTACGGCGAAAACGTTGACGCCCATCAATAGATCCCAGTCCGCATCGGGCGTGCTCGACAGGTCGGCATCGAGGATCACGCCGGCGTTGAGGAGCGCGGCGTCGAGTCCACCCAAGGCCGCTGCGGCGCGAGCCACGGTGTCATCGGCGGGGTTGGCGACGTCGCCGACGATTGCCACGCCACTAATCTCTGCCGCCAGTGCATCGGCCCGTTCCTGCGAGCGACCCGCCACCGCAATCTGCCAACCATCGGCGGCAAGGCGACGACAGATGGCAGCCCCAATGCCGGAGGTTCCACCAGTCACGAGTGCGCGCATGGTTGTCATCCCGCGAATGCTCCCAATGGTCGACGTGCTGCGAGCCGGGCGGCGGCGCGACCAAGCAGGCGCGCATCGTCCAACGGGCCGCGCAGGTAGGTGCCGTCGAGACCCGTCGACAGCGCAACGACAAGTTCGGTGCCATCAACGGCAAGTCCAATGCCGAGTGGCGAGCGCACCGCGGCTGCTCGCGCCGAGATTGGCTCGGCCAGGATTTGCAGCGGCACGGCCTCTTCTTCAAAGGCGGCTGCGACGAGCCGAATCAATCCGACATCGGTGCTGGCGAGCACAACGGATGGCGCACTCACAGGGTCTCCGCGTGCAGCAAGACGAGTCCAATGGCAACAGCCGCACGTGGTCCGTGTTGACCCAAGACGTCGCCCCGTGCAATCGCGAGGTCCAGATCTGCCAGTGCCAACGACACCTCGCTGACGATCTCGGCATCTTCGGCACAGCCGCCGACGAGAACCGCCAGCTCCCCGCGGGGAAGTCCACCGGCTGCGGTGATTGCCCGCCGCAGGTTGCCAGCGATGATCGTACGTTTCGCCGCCCGTCTTAGCCGGGACCAGACCTCGGGAGCAAGGTCGCTCTCGAGTGCGTCGAGGGATCCATCCTGGCGTTCAGTGATACAGAGATGAGCGACAGACTGAGGGGGAGCCGGGGAGGTCAGAAACGTTCGGCTACCGTCCTCGTGCCGCAGGATGAATGGCGTCTCAACGTGTACGCTCGGGTGCCGTTTGGCCTGCTCAGCACGCAGTGGGTCGATACCGAGAATCGCGCCGCAGATGCGATCGACGAGGAGTCCTGCCCCTGCGGTAGCGACAGCAACGTCATGGTCACCAATCTGGACGTGGAGGTCGACGGTACCACCACCCATGTCGATCACGATCGGAGCATGGCCGGCGCCTGGGGTTGTCGATGCGCCAGCCACCGCGGCCGCAGTTTCGGCGGCGACGACGACAACCTCGCCCGCAAAGCTTTCTGCGAGTGCCTGTTCGAGTGCACGGTCGTCGCGGCGCGCGAGCACCGCGAGCCCTACGGCTCGTCGTTGGCGGAGGCGTAGCGAGAGTGCGGCGTCGTCGATTGCCTCCGGAAGCGCTGACCAAAAGGCGTCGATCAGGTTGGCGTCGATACCTTCGATCGCAACCACGTCACCGACTCCAGGGGGCGTGGTGCTGATATCGATGGCGCGGGTCGACCCGTCGGTCAGCGTCGCGAGGCGAGGCTGCTCCTGTTCGGTGGTGCCACCCGAAGCCTCCCGACGGACAGCAATGCCCGCGCGATGGCCGAGAAGCGCGCGTGCGGCATTGCGGGCACCTCGTGCGCGAGTGGGATCCAGCGAAAGCAAGACGGCCAATCGCAGTGGATCGGCGAGCTGGACGACGGTTGCGCCAAGCGGCGCCACCTCGACGGCAGCCCAGGCGCCTCGCGGCAATTCGTCGGTGTCTGCCACCTCGTCGACGATGGGCAGCGCAGGATCAACCCGATTGCCGATCAGCACGCCGTCGTCGCCCGCTACGATGATTGCCACGAGCTGCCAGCCCGCTGTTCGCGCGGCGTTGAGAGCTGTGGCGGCGACGTCGAAGTCGATCAGCCCCACAATCGGAATCACCGGTAGTGGTAACGGATCGCCAACGAGTTCGGCGAGATCAATCAGCTGCCCAGCCGCTGCCCCGACGCCGGAGGGCGTGGCGCTGACCGGGCGGGCGATGCCAACACCACCGAGGTCCTCTTCGCTACCAGCCGCAAGCTCGCGAAGTCCGGTCTCGACCGGATGTAGATCGGCTAGCAGAATGCGGGTGGGTGTCTCTCCGAGTCGTCGACTGGCCCGATCAATCAGGTCGAGTACGCCCTGGGCAGACTCCGCGGTCCCCTTTGCTCCCGTCGTCGGTCCACGCGTGACACTGAGGTGCTCCGGGGGCTGTCCCGCCACGAGGCGCGCCAGGGCTACCTCAGTCGTGGCGTTGCCAACATCGACACCGGCGACGAGCACGTCAGCTGATCAACCCACGACGGGTATAGTGGGCAATTGCCTCGTGCACGAGCGCTGCGCAGCGCGTGCCAGCGCCGGCCTCGAGCTCGGCGGCAATCGTTTGCAGCTCGGCCACAGACGAACGGCCAGGACGGAGGGCGTCGTAGAAGCGCAGGACGTCATCGTCAGAAAACAGCGCGAGTTCGGCGCCGCGACGGAGATTGTCAGCCAACTGGGGATTGCCGCCGCGCTCGGCAAACTCGGCCTGTCGGCGAAGCGTGTCGGGGTCGACGGCTGCATCAGCTGCCGTGATCGTGCCGGCGCGAATATCGGCAACGGTCAACTCGTCGGCAGACTTTCCCGTCTGCGAACGGACATCGGCGCGATTGTGTTCTCCGAGGGGATATCTCAACTCGGCCATGTGACCTCGATCTCCTGGGGATTACCGGCGCGCAGGCACTGGCTCTCGCGGTTGATCAGAGCCACGACCTTGGCGTGGTAGCGCGGCCCCATCGGTTCGCCCGACTCCGGCAACAGTACCGGCGAGGGTTTTTCGCCGCGCGCGTGACGGGCTGCATTGCGGCCCATCAGGCGGTAGCGCGAATCGTCGATCAACGGTGCCATGCTCAGGAGTTCAAGATTGGCGAGGGTTGGAAGATCGGCGCGGTGGATCAGTGCTGTTCCCTTGCCCTGAATACCGAGGGCAACACCACTGCCCGACAGGTTCGCTGCCGTCCAGCCGATCATGCCTAGGTCTAGCGAGTGTGTGACTCTTACGACGCGGGCGTGTACACCTTCCTCCTCGATTCCAGCGAGGATCTGACGTAGCGCCTCGCCGACCGTCAATCCGGAGAGCGTCAGCCAGACATCGACGCCGAAGGCGGGGGAGATGCCAATAACAACCTCATCCGGACGCGGCCGGATGGCGGCTGGACCCCGCTCGGTCAGCACGACGCACCCAGCGTGCGGCGCCTGCTCTGCGAGCAGCTCGACGTGCGAGCGTTCTTGTCGGACGCGCGCCATCTCGTCGAGTCGCACGGACGACGGGCGATAACCCGTTCCAGGACCTGCGTAGTCGTTGGGGTCGGTGAGTGCGCTCAACACGCTCATGTCCTCTGCGAAGATTGCCGACGTTTGGAGGTGATCGCCGAACAGACGTTGGCGTGTCATCTCAAGCACACGCTCGGCCTCGAGTTCGAAACCACGAATCGACAGTGCGCGCACGACATCGACGGCGGTGATCTCTCGCTCGATAATCGCATCGCCGGCTCGCGCCGTCTCATCGGTCTGGTGCTCCGAGACGTCGAGGCTGCCGTGGGCCGTCACCACACGCTCGAGCTCGGCATCATCGAACGTCATCAGGTCTAATTCGTCGAGCACCGCTCGACAGGCCTCGGCGGCGCGACGCCGCAGCGGCAGCAGAGTGTCGTCGCCCTGCGAGCGCAGCACGCCTTCAAAGCCCCAGTCGCGTTGGATCATCATGTAGTCGTCGATGTCTTCGGCATTGAAGTTCGAGGCGCCAAAGGTGTTGTCGTAGCTGGGGATCGAGCCAAAACCGCTGAATAGGAAATCCGAGCCGGCCAGCAGTAACGGCAAGGTGTGTGCGGTGCGCCGGATGTCTGACGCACTCATCTGCGTGTCATTGCCGGTGCACGACTCTAGCCCGTAGAGCGTTGCCATCACGTTCTCGGCGAGAATCTCGCGCATGCCGTTTGGCACAGAACCGGTCACATTGATGCCATCGATGCCGCCGTTCTGGGTTCCTTGCGAGCCGGCCGCACGGGTGATGGCGACACAGCGCGCCTCGAGGTAGAGCATCGATTTTCCCTCTGCACCGCCCATCAAGACCTCGGCGCCCGAGCCGGAGGTAAAGCGCATCTTGAGACCGCGGGAGGCGTACGACGATGCCAGCAGAGCCTTCGACCAGGGTGTGTCGTCGCCGTCGAGGAAGACCTGCTCGGTGCCGTAGACCGAAACCGTCTCGGCATACGTGGTCAGGCCGCGCAGGCCTAGCTCGAGTTCCGTCTTCTCCTCAACCGAACACTGCGTCAGCGCGCCGGGGGCAGGGACTTGGCTCCCGATCAAGAGCGCAAGCGCGACGAGTGGGGCGTCGCGCAGGACGGGAACGGTCGTCTCAAGCTCGCGGAAGCCGAGTGCGACGGCACTTGCAGCATCGGCGGCGATCAGGAGTGGGTGGTCGATGCGATTGGTCACGTGCGCTTGGATCGAGGGCGTTCGACGCGCACGCATCTTCGCCATCGCCTGCATCAGTTCGAGTGGGCTGAGGAGACCCAGAATGCGCGCGACCTTGGCGGGAGTCATCCCCTCGACGAGGCGCAGGATCTCCGTGCGGGGAACGTCGTGGCCGCAGAGCATGCGCGCGAACGCCAGGTCGTCGAGCGCCATCGCCTCTTCGGCCACGGCGGGGTTGATCCCATGGCTTGCGAGGAACGCGTCGATCAGATCAAAATCCGCCTCTGTTCGACCATCGATCTCCACGATCCGTCCGTTTTCAACACGAATCGATGGCTCTGGATCATTGGGACTAGCGAAGGCAATCAGCCCGAGTTCGGGGTACTCCGGCACGACGACGTCACGGCTGATCGTCCGCGTTGCGTAAAACGCGCTACGTCGAGAGGTTCCCTCGGCTGGCTCCATGAGGCGATGCTACCGCGTTTTCTCAGCCTTTGGCTGGCTTGATCGGCATAGCGGTACACGCACGCGCCAGAACCTGCGACGATTTAGCCATGACAGAGAATCGTCAAGGCGTTGCCCCCTCGACCATGCTGGCCGTGGTCGGCGATTCGGCGAGTGGTAAGACGACGCTGACGCGTGGTTTGGCCCGCGTGCTTGGCGAGGAACAGGTCGCCCACGTTCCGACTGACGACTATCATCGCTACGACCGTTCCCAGCGCAAGGTGATGGGTATCACGCCGCTTAATCCCGAGGCCAACTATCTCGACATCATGGCGCGCGACCTCGAGACACTTTCCACGCAGCGCGCGATTCTCAAGCCCACCTATCGCCACACCGACGGTACCCTCGGTCCGCCGCAATACCTCCAGCCTGGTTCCTATACGGTGGTCGACGGGTTGCTCTGCCTGCAGACCGAGGAGTTACGGCGGCGCTTTGACTGCACGGTCTA
>SHUX01000022.1 GCA_009694475.1 Thermoleophilia bacterium | reverse complement strand
TTGCCACCCGGCAGGCACCAAAAGGGCTCCTGGTCGGGCTTGGCGTGGAGGACGCAGAGGAGTTGGCCGTCGCGTTCGATGGCGACGCGGGCTTTGAGGCGTGGTGTGCGAGTGGGAGGCATGGTCACAAAAGCATCGCAGCCCCGCCGATGGCGGGGCTGCGACAGGAGAGGAGAGGAGGGTGGAGAGAAAAATGAGTTAGACGCGGCGCGAGCGCAGTGCGGGGCGCGTCAGCCACGCGGGCAGCTTGCCCTTCGTGCGAGGCTTAGCCTCTGGCGCACTTGCAAACAGGAAGTTGAACGCAGGCACGGGGGCGGTGGACGAGGCAGTGGAGTGAGTCTGTTCTATTCGCATATTTCTAAGGTAGCAGAGATTATCCGGTATAACAAACAATTGACCTGTAAATCTTCGGTAAAGATTCACCAGACTGGCGAATTCTTGACCAGCGCCCTAATGGGATCAGACCCGTTTAGGCTAGTAGTCGGCCCAGAAATACGTTCGGCCCCGTCGAAGACGGGGCCGAAACGAGAGGAGAGGAGAGGAGGGTGGAGAGAAAAGTGAGTTAGACGCGCTTCGAGCGGAGAGCGAAGCGGCG
This sequence comes from Thermoleophilia bacterium, assembly GCA_009694475.1. Lineage (GTDB taxonomy): Bacteria > Actinomycetota > Thermoleophilia > Gaiellales > F1-60-MAGs149 > F1-60-MAGs149. The sequence continues at coordinate 20,107 of SHUX01000022.1, read as the reverse complement.
TGAGCGCACCTGATTTAGAGGGCGCTCGGGATTGACCAGCTGCTCGGCATTCGGGCGACTATAAAGAAGAGAGAGTGCTGCGTAGGGCTGCATGGTGTGGTTCCTAGGGTGGCTGGTCGTTGGTGGGCTAGTATTCCCGCCGTCCTTCCTCTATGCTACCAGAGGATATTCGGTTTTGACAAGTATTAAATCGTAAAGATTCGGTAATGGAGCCTATGCACCCGATCGATTGGCAAATCATTCAGATCCTGCAGGAGGACGGTAAGACCACGTTTGGTGACCTCGCCAAACGGGTTGGGCTCTCGCAGGCCGCGGCGCATGAGCGTGTCAAGAAGCTCGAGGCCCGTGGCGTAATCAAGGGTTACCGTGCGGTCGTCGATGCCGACACACTCGGCTACGGCGTCGTGGCCTTCGTCTTTGTCGACAACGCAGCGTTCGACATTCCCGACTTTACTGAGCGTCTTCAGGCGATCCCCAACGTGCTTGAGTGTCACGCAGTGGCTGGCGAGTGGGGCTATTTGCTCAAGGTTCGTGCGGAGAGCACGCCCGACCTCGAGCAGGTGTTGCACAAGATTCGCTGTATCGATTCGGTCAACCGTACGCACTCGGTGATTGGTCTCTCGACGGCGTTCGAAACGACGCTACTGCCAATGCCGGTTGTGTCGGACGATGGCGAAGAGCCACCACAGACCGTCAAGAAGAAGTAGACGCGGCTAGTCCGTGAGGATGATCTCGCGCCGGCTAATTGTGCCTTCGCGAATTGCAAACGCCTTGACCTCTGGTGGTTCTGATCCCAGGCTGACGATCAGATAGGCTGCGTCCGGCCAGGCCGCGAGTTCCACGTCGGTGCGCGATGGGAAGGCCGGGCTCTCGACATGGCTGTGGTAGATGCAGACGATATCTTCGTCGGCGTCCTCAATTTCCAGCACGATCCTCAATAGATCCTGCGAGTCGATGTCGTAGAAGTACGGGCTCGGCTGGCCATTGATGGCGGGAAAGAAGCGAGTGGCTGTGCCATCGCGTCCACCGAGAATGCCACAGGCCTCGTTCGGCAGACCCGCCTTGGCGTGCGCGACGATCTCGTTCTGCAGCGAGCGCGGCAGCACGAGCAGGCCGTCGGCTACCACCAGAGTCGATCCTCCATCAGCTCTTCGAGATCCTCGCCCTCAGTCTCATTGAAGAGATTGGCGGAGGCATAGCGCGCACCGCCGTCGGCAAAGACAGTCACGACGTTCTGATCGGGCTCGAGCTCGGCTGCGACGCGTCGGGCCACCGAGAAAGCGGCACCGCAGGAGACGCCAACCCAGATGCCTTCATGGCGCAGGAGGTCGCGCATCGCCTGCACCGATTCGGTGTTGGTGACGAGGATCTTGCGATTGAGCTGGGTGATATCGAGGATCTCCGGCGTGTAGCCATCCTCAAGCGAACGCAGACCCATCACGGCCTCGCCCTGAAGCGGTTCGGCGGCGATGATCTGCACGTCCGGATTCGCCTCGCGTAGCGCGCGACCGGTACCCATCAGGGTACCACCGGTGCCGAGCCCCGCGACAAACGCATCGACATGCCCGTCGAGGGCCTCGATGATCTCGGGGCCCGTCGTGCGGTAGTGCGCGTTGGGGTTCTCGGGGTTGGCGTACTGAAATGGCATGTAGAGCGTCGGATCGGCGGCCGCCAGTTCGCGCGCGAGTGCAACGCCACCGTTCGAGCCAAGCTCGCCGGGCGAGAATACGATCTCGGCGCCGTACATCGAGATCTGCTGCACGCGCTCGGGTGTCGCCGACTCCGGCATCACAGCACGAAACTTGTAGCCCTTGACAGCGCAAATCATTGCGAGCGCGATGCCCGTGTTGCCGCTGGTTGGCTCGATGATCGTCTGGCCGGGCGAGAGCAGGCCCTGCGCCTCGGCGGATTCGATCAGCGAAAGAGCAACGCGGTCCTTGATCGAGCCGGACGGATTGAGCATCTCCAACTTCGACCAGATGCGAGCGCCACCGGCGGGTCGCAGGTTCGGCAACTGGACGAGCGGCGTGCCGCCAATCGCGCTGAGCACGTCGCCACCGCCGCGGCAGACATTCGGCGGGAAGACCGAGCCGCCAGCCATCGCGGGCAGGACGATCACCGTGCTGCCGTCTGGCACGGGCGTGTCGAGCCCCTGGCCAAGGCGGACGTCTTCGTTTTGGACGTAGACGTTGACGAAGCGATTGATTTGACCCTCGCCATCGACGATCTGGTCGCGCACGGCCGGGAACTGGGCAAACAGGTCGTCAAGAGCCTCGCGCAGCGTCGCTCCGGCAACCTCAACCTGACGAGCCCCGCCGACTTGGGGGCGAAGGACCGGTGGCATGCGAAGAGAGATGGGCATCGTAATCGGCTTCTAGTGGGCGGCCGCGTGGGTCCCGCCCGCGCAAAACTGATCGTAATCGATGTATTCGATTGGGCCTGCGTGTTCACCACAGACGGCGCAATTGGGATCGCGGCGCAACTGGACCTCGTGGAACGACATCTCGAGTGCGTCGGCCAACAGCAGGCGCCCGACCAAGGGATCGCCAATGCCGAGCAGCTGCTTGAGTGCCTCGGTCGCCTGCAGCGTGCCCATGATGCCGGGCAGCACGCCCAGCACGCCACCCTCCGCGCAACTCGGGGCCAACTCGGCCGGTGGCGGCTCGGGGAAGAGGCAGCGGTAGCACGGACCCTCGAACGGCTTGAAGACCGTCAACTGGCCCTCGAACCGGAAAATCGAGGCGTGTACCACGGGGATCTTGTGGATCAGGCTCGCATCGTTGAGGAGGTAGCGCGTGGGAAAGTTGTCGGTGCCATCGACGATCACGTCATAGCCAGCGAGGATGCGATCGATATTGCTGCTCGAGAGGCGCTCGCGGTACTCGATCACCTCAACGTCGGGGTTGAGCGCCGTCAACGTCAGCCGAGCCGACTCGGCCTTCGGCATGCCAATGCGATCCATGTTGTGGATCACCTGGCGCTGCAGGTTGGAGGCGTCAACGACGTCGTCATCGATGATGCCGATCGTGCCGACGCCAGCCGCGGCCAGATAGAGAGCGGAAGGCGAGCCGAGGCCGCCTGCGCCGATCATCAAGACCTTCGACGAGAGCAGCGCCAACTGGCCCGCTTCGCCGACCTCGGGAATCACGAGGTGGCGGCTGTAGCGACGCCGACGCTCTGCGTCGAGCACCTTTGGCTCGGACCACGGCTTGCCGGCCTGCTTCCAGCTAGAGAAGCCGCCCGCGAGCGAGGCGACGTTCGTGTAGCCCAATTCTGCCAGTGCTTTGGCGCCGAAGGCAGAACGTGCACCCGAGGCGCACGACAGCACGATGCGCTGGTCGTGATCCGGGGTTGTTGCCTCGATGCGTGACTCGAGGAAGCCGCGCGGAATGTGGATTGCCTCGGCAATCGCGCCCTGTTCGTACTCATCCGGTTCGCGCACGTCGATCAGGACCGGCGGCGTGGCAGATGCCAGTTCCTCGGCCAACGCGCTGGCGTCGACTTCGGCAATCTCTTGCTTGACGTGGGAGAGCAGTTCTCGGTACGTGGGCATCTGTCGTCACTTTCGCGCGCGTCGGCGGGACTGGCGCACCTAAATGTATAGCGGTCTCTTATGCCAAACGGCAAATAGTATTCGGAAAACGTACAAACAGTGGGCGGTATTCCCGCAGCGCCGGAGCGGGTTTGATGGCGCTGGTAGCCTGCGGTCATGGCGTCGTCGAGCGAGTCCCGGACCGGAGTGCCACGCGGTCGTCTGCTCGCGGTACTGATTGGTGGTGTGATCGCTGCCGCCGCCGTGGTTGGACTCGCGGCGCTAGCAACGCAGGACTCAGGAAAACCAGCAGCAGTCGCGACGGTCAGTCGCGCGTTCTCGGACCCCTTGCCGGGGCAGCCGACGATTGTCGTGCCACCCCTGGCAGCCGCGCCAGAGGGCGTAGCAAAACGGGTCGTCTGGGCGGAGGCGCATCGACAGTCGCAACCGGGTACCGAGTCCGACCTAAGACTGGCGGCAGCCCAGGTTGCGGCGGGACAACTCGCTGCGGCACAGGCCCTGCTCAGCGCCTCTGACGCGCCGAGCGCGCAGGCGGCACTCGCGCTCACGCAGTACGACGACGGCGAGCCGGCGACCTCGCTCGCGCGTCTCGCCGCAATCGCCAAGGCAGCACCGAACGAGCCGTTCGTGCAGTTTTCCTACGGTGAGGCGCTGCTCTGGGCGGGCCAGCGGGCAGCTGGGGAGAAGGTGCTGCGCGGCGTTCGCGACACGAATCCCGAGACCTTCTATGGCATCGCGGCGGACGACCTGATCCATCCGGCAATGCCCTCGGGGTACCCACCCTTCATGCTGGCACGAGCGGTGCCCAGTTCGTCTCTCGCCGTCCTAAAAGACCTAGCCGTCGCGGCTCCCAACGACGCACAGGCACAGGTCGCCTATGGCGCTGCGTTGATCGGTGCGGGTCGGCGCTCTGCTGCGAGCGACGCCTTCGATGCGGCGCTGGCGGTAGAGCCAAGACTCGTCGAGGCTAGCGTTGGCAAGATCATCGCGAACTACGCCAAAGACAATCCTGCGGGCTCGTTTGGTCAGATCGGGCCACTCGTCCGCGACAACCCAGCCGACCCCTCGCCTCGGCTTCATCTTGCCCTGATGCTGCTCTGGCTGCGCGATGCGGACACGGCCCGCGCGGAACTGAGGCAGGTTGTGTCCGCGGCTCCGAATTCGCATCTCGCGCGCGTGGCAAAGCAGCTGCTCGCGACGATCGAGCCGTAGTACCACTTGTGATATTTGTGGCATCCGATTGCCTTTCTATGCTTTTGAACGTTGACGACGGAGAGGCGGCGCAATGCAGCAGGGACTCGAGCGCGATAGCGTGGATCAGCTGGTTGGTGAAAGCGAAGCCGCCCGTCTGCTTCTAGCGCAGGCCGAAGAGGTCGGTGCTATCTCAGACGAGGATCTCCGTGGAACACTGGACGAGCTCGATCTGACCGACACGCAGGTCGAAGACGTCTATCGGGCGCTCGACGCGGCGGACGTGGAGATCGTCGTCGACGAGTCGGCTGACAGCGTTCGTCCTGCGCTTGACCTCTCGACCCGCGAGGTCTCGACCGACACGCTGCAGCTGTTTCTGAAGGACATCGGACGTGTACCCCTCTTGACCGCCTCGCAGGAAATTGTGCTCGCCAAGCGCATCGAGAAGGGCGACCAGCGTGCCAAGCAGCACATGATCGAAGCCAACCTGCGCCTCGTTGTCTCGATCGCGAAGAACTACCGCAACCAGGGCCTACCGTTTCTCGACCTGATCCAAGAGGGCACGATCGGCCTCGTGCGCGCAGCCGAAAAGTTCGACTACCGCAAAGGCTACAAGTTTTCGACCTACGCGACTTGGTGGATTCGTCAGGCCGTGGCGCGCGCCTTGGCCGACAAGGGCCGCACGATTCGGATGCCCGTCCATGTTGTCGAGAAGCTCAACAAGGTTGCCCGGATCGAGCGCCGACTGCTGGCCGAAATGGGTCGAGACCCAACGCTCGAAGAACTATCTGTTGCCGCCGACGTCTCGGTTGCCGACATCGAGTACATCCGCCGCTCGGCGCAGGCGCCGATCTCGCTCGAGAAGCCCGTCGGTGAGGATGACGAGTCGAACTTTGGCGACTTTATTCAGGACACGGTTGGACCGCGCCCGGACGAGGCTGCGGAGGCAGTGCTGCAGCGCGAAGCGCTCCAGAGCATTCTCGGCATGCTGTCCTACCGCGAGCGCCGTGTCCTCGAGTTGCGCTACGGACTCGACGGGCATGATCCGCGGACGCTTGATGAGGTCGGGCGGGCCTTCAACGTCACGCGCGAGCGGATCCGTCAGATCGAGAATCAGGGCCTCCGTAAGTTGCAGGCGATGGCGGCGGCGCAGGGTATGCGTGCGGCCTAAACGCGCGACCTAAACGCGCGACCTAAACGCGCGACCTAAACGCGGCGCCTAGGCGCGGCGCAGCAGCAGGAGGGCGGGCAGGCTCACGAGGCAGACGCCGGCGAGCAGCAGATTGGCGTGCTGCACGGCGGCGGCAATGGCTGGCACGGCAGCGGTGGCCTGCTCTGCGTGGTTGATTGCATCGCGACCGACACCGCGTACTACCAGTGCACCGGCGACCGCGATCCCAATGCCACCACCGATACTCCGTGCCAGTGGCACAGACGCGGTGGCGCGGCCTTCGCCGCTCGGGCGCTCCGCCGCTGCGCTCAGCAGAGCCACTGGGCTCTGGATGCCCATGCCAAAGGCGGCGATCACGATGCCGAAGGCTAGGGTCAGACCACCGAGGAGGGGGAGGCCCATGACACCGACACCGGCGGTGACGATCAGGCTGGCGACCAGCAACTGGCCACGGTCAGTGAGCGTTAAGCGGGCGCTCACGAACGAGCCCGATGCCCAGGCGGCGGTCGTGAAGATCAGGGGAATTGCGGCGATCAGGATGGGCCAGCCAAGGCCGACCTGTAGGCCGAGCGGCAGCAGGCCATCGGCACCTGTGAAGGCCACGCCCGTCGCCCCACAGAGAATGGCGATGCCACGCCCAGCCCGTGTGCGTGGGAAGACCGGCTCCGGTGAGCGCCACTCGGACAGCACGAAACCGATTGCCGGAATGATGGCGAGACGTGGTTCGAGTAGGAGCGCGGCGACGGTTGCGCCGAGGAGTAGGGGGCCAAGCGGATGGATGCGAGCGTGTGGATCTGCCGGGCGCACCGAGGCGTCGCGGAGGCCGCGATAGCCGGCATACAGGACGGCTACCGTGATCATGACTGGGACGATAAATGCGGCGCGCCACGAGAACAGGTCGGTTAGTACCGCGCCGAGCACTGGACCCGCCAGGGCAGCCATTGCCCAGACCGAGTTGCTCAGTGCATAGGCCGATTTCTGGAGGTGCTTTGGAATCCGCTGGATCACGACCGAGAGCGGCACGGCGAGTAGAAAGCCGGCCGCAAACCCCTGTATTAGGCGCAGGACGGCGAGGGTATCCATCGACGGTACAAACAGTGCCAACACACCGGCGACGGCGAATAGGACACAGCCGAAGACCAGTGAGTACCAGGCTCCGTAGCGATCGATGACGGCGCCACTGATCGGCAAGCCGACGGCAAGGGCCGCGGCGTAGCAGCCAACGACGAGGGCGTAGCGGTCGAGTCCACCGAGGTCGCGGGCAGCACTCGGGAGTGCCGTGGCGATCAGCAGAATATCCGACGCGGCTACAAACGATGCGCCGCCAGCGGCGGCCAGCAACCACCGACGACCTGGGGCCAGCAACTCGCGATAGGCGGGGGCGAGACTCACCAGGGTGGGCGGCCGTAGACCCAGCGCCCACTGACCATCGTCGCCACGACGTTGATCGACGCGATCTCCTCGGGCGCGACCTCGTGCGGATCGGCATCGAGCACGACAAGGTCGGCAGCCCGGCCCGGCGCAAGCCGACCTACCGTGCGGGCGAGCCCGGCAACGCGTGAGGGCAGCGTCGTAATCGCCGCCAGGGCGGTTGCGACATCGACCTGCTGGCCCGCTGTCAAAGGTGCGCTCGTCGCAGCGGCGATCGCCCCGAGCGGATTGAGCGGCGAGATTGGGGCGTCGGAGCCGAAGATCAAGGTGGCTCCCGTCTCCTGCAGCGAGCGCCACGCGTAGGCGTCACGGCAACGGTCGCCCCAAGCGGCCTCTGCATTGCTGCGATCCTCGGCGGCATGCGCTGGCTGCATCGAGGCCACGACGCCGAGTTCGGCGAAGCGGACAAAATCGTCCGGGTGGACGAGCTGGGCGTGTTCGATGCGTGGCGGTCGCTCTTCGGCCAGCTCGAGCCACGCTGGACGGGTTGCCTCCAACGCATCGAGTGCGTTGCGCACGGCGGCATCACCAATCGCATGCAGCGCGACGGGCATGCCGCAGACAGCGGCGGTCGTGATCAACTCGACGAGCGCATCTGGTGGCAGCAGATCCATGCCCGTCCCGCCGTCGGCGTACGGCGCCAGCATATTTGCCGTCCGCGCGCCAAGGGTGCCGTCGCAGAAGGCCTTAACCGGGCCGATCTTGACGTGCTCAGAGCCAAAGCCGGTCACTACCTCGATGGCGTCGAGTGCGCCAATGTGTTCGGCCGTGACGGCCATCACGACGCGCAGCGAGACGCGACCATCGACGTCGAGTTCCTGCCAGGTGCGACGCCCGAGGCGCCACTCAAAATCGTGGACACCCGTTACACCGAGTGCGTGGGCAGCAGTCTGGCCAGCGGCTACGGCACGCTGGCGCTCGACCCGTGTCGGCTTGGGCAAAGGTACAGCCCAGGCGTCGTGCTCGCGACGGATCGCCTCGCCACCACCGAGCAGTTCGAGTGCGCGTGTACTCAGCCAGAGGGCATGGTGATCGCGAGCCCAGAGGGCCGCGGGACGTCCCTGCACGGCCTGGTCAAGTGCGGCAGCAGGATCGGGAATCCCGGCCAGCATCTGCTCGGTCCAGCCGCTACCAAGGAGCCAGTCAGTGTCGGTGCCGGCAGTCCGATCGACGGCAGCGCGCTCGGCGACGAGTGCCAGCACGGCGTCACCGGTTGGTGCCAGTCGGACATCGACGCGGTGGGCAGCAAGCGCCCAGGACAAAAAGTGCACGTGAGCATCGACAAAGCCCGGGACCACAGTGCGTCCCTCAAGATCGATGCGCTCGTTTGAGACGGCAGAGGTATCGCCCTCCCAGGCCTCAACGCCGCGCGTAATGCGCCCACGATTGTCAATCGGCAGACCACGGACGCGTGGAACCTCGGGATCGCCGGTGTAGATGGTGCCGCCGTGAAGGATCACGGATGGCAGCGTAGCGCCGTCCGCAGGCACTGCCCGGTAGCGTTGCGGTATGTCGGTACCCGTCGCCGAGATCAACCGTCGTCTGATCGCCTTCCGCGCGGCTCTGACCGCATCCGCGATCGATGCTGCACTGATCGTCGAGGCCAGTGATCTCGTCTACCTGACGGGAGTGATGGCGGACGCACACCTCGTCGTGCCCGCCTCGGGCGAGCCGATCTTCCTCGTCCGCCGCAATCTGGAGCGAGCCATGGAAGACGGGCGGATTGTCGATGTGCGTCCGTTCGGGTCGTTCAAGGAGTTGCCGCCACTCTTTGTCGAGCTCGGAACGCTGCGACTGGGACTCGAACTTGATGTGCTGCCCGCGGCGCGCTACCTGCGCTACCAGTCGCTTTTGCCCGCGCTCGAACTCGTCGATGTCTCGGATCTGCTGGCTGGCGTGCGGGCCGTCAAGAGTGAGTGGGAGGTCGACCAGAGTCGCATTGCCGCCCAGCAGTTGCAGGCCGCCTTCACACTCGCGCCAAGTGCGGTCGCGACCGAGCCCACAGATCGTGCTGTCCAGATCGCGCTCGAGCACGCGATGCGTGTCGTTGGGCATCAGGGACCACTGCGCTTTCGCGGTCTTAATGGGCAGATGTTCTACGGCGCGGTTCTGGCTGGACCTGATGCGGCGGTTGCGCCGTGGGCAGACACGCCGCTCGGCGGGCCTGGGCCGAATCCGGCGGTTGGCAAGGGACCGGGTGGGTGGGAGTTGCGCGATGGCGACGCGATTTCAGTCGACCTCGTTGGCGCGTGGGAAGGCTATCTGGCCGACGCAACGAGGACGTTCTTTCGGGGCGTCCCGAACCCGTTGTTGGCGGAGGCGCTGGTCGTCTGCGAGTCGATCCTGACCGAGCTCGAGCCGCTGATGGTGCCGGGTATCCCCGCGGAGCAGCTCTACCTGCGCGGGCTCGAGTTGGCGACGGCCGCGGGGTTTGGCGAGCACTGGATGGGGCACGGGGCTTCGCGCGTGCGGTTCGTCGGCCATGGCATCGGCCTCGAAATCAACGAGCGCCCCTTCCTCGCCCAGGGCTTCGCCGAGCCGCTGGCGGCAGGCAATGTGATCGCGGTCGAGCCGAAACTGGTCTTCCCTGGGGTCGGCGCGGTCGGCGTCGAAAACTCCTACGTCGTGCGCGAGGGTGGGCCGGAGCGACTGACCTAGAGCGTATGGCATCAGGCGCCGGCGCAATCAGGGCCCATTCGCGAATCAGGGAGGACATGACAAGTGCGCACGTGTCATGTCCTCCTAGCGACCACGCTCCATATCGTCGAGCGCTTCGTCGCGCTCAGGGACGACGCCAGCGGTGCCGACGTCGACGCCAGTGGGGACCTCGATCACGAGTTCGGTCTCCCGCTCGATGGCAATCGAACCCCCGTGGAGTGCGAGCTCGAGGACGTGGCCGCCCGTCGAGCGGTCGGCCGTTACGAGGTGGAGGTGCCAGCCCGGCAGCTCGAGGCCGGCGAGGTCGCGCGGGAAGCGGAAGCCGACGATCGTCGCCTCCGCATCGTGGAGGTCGAACTCGACATGGGTGGCAATGGCTGCCGCCAGCGTGGGATTCGGCTGCAGCTGTTGTTCCACACTGCGCAGGCGGGCGCGGGCGACGTGAGCGTCGATGCGGACGGCGATGCAGGTGGCCCCCGGGGGAGCGAGCGCATCGATCTCCGCTGTGATGGCATCAAAATCGGCGAGGTCAACGACTGTGCCCTCCCGTTCGGCTGCAAACGGGCAGACCACGGCAAACGGCGTCTGGGTCTCTGGTGGCACGCTCGACACGCTGCCGTCGACGCGTGCCACGAACGCCTCGCCATCGACAATGATCAGCTCACCATCGAGCAGGTTGAGCGTGCCCAGTCCGAGGTCGCCGTGCTCGAGCAACTCGCCAATCGTCAGATCGCCACACAACTCGCCCGTCAAGAGCGCGTTGATGGTGGAGGCCTGAAACGCCTCGTGATCGTGCGGGGTGTCGGCGGCAAACTCTGCGCGCGCCATCCGCGCGACGTGGATTCCGCCGATCAGTCCGTCGTCGACTGGCATGCGCCGCAGCCTAAAGGGAGCAGGCCCGGTCAAGGGCGCCACGACAATCGCTGACCACCGGCTCGCCGTGCGCCGGCACAACAATACGAATGTCGGGTGACGTCACGCCCTGCAGAAAACGCGGAAGTTCGTTGGCGAGCCACGCACGCTCAGCCGCCGATTCGAACCAGGAGGCTGGTGGTCGCACTAAGCCGCCGTGACCGTCGCCCCGCAGGAGGTCGGCAGTCCACAGCAATCCGTGGCAGGTGCAGCGAACAAGCGCCATTCGGGTTGCCCCGGGCCCGTTTGTAAGCAGTACGATCATGTCGCCCGGGAGGTCCTGGTCGGCTGTCAGCACGCCATCGACTGCGAATGGGAGCTGATGGGTGACCGCGAGCAGTCGGGCGCCGGGATAACGGTCGCGCACAAGGAGTGCACTACGGGCGTGCCAGCACACCGAGACCACAATCGTCGGTGGCAACCCAACGCGCGAGACATCTTGATCGAGGTGCCGCCAGAAGCGCTCGCCCTCGCTGCCGTCGGGGACCAGTGGGTCAATCAGCACGATGCCGGCTGGCGACTCGTGGTAGAGGCACGAGACATCCCGTGGCCAGCCTCCATCGGGATCGTTCGGCTCGGCAGTCCAATCCGGATCTGGAGCCGTCCACCGCCACAGACCATCGGCGAGCTGTTCGACCTGCATCAGAGCCAGGCATCCAAGAGGCGTCGGGCAATACTTGAGGGTGGTGGAAGCACGGGCAGGCGCTGGCGTGTAAACCACTGCACGTCCTCGAGTTCGGCCAGGTCGGGGACCAGCTCGCCCGAGGTCCACTCGGCGGTAAAGCCCAGCATCAGCGAGTGGGGGAAGGCCCAACTTTGGCTGCCGAACCATTGTGGTTCTGTGATTTCGATGCCCGCCTCCTCGCGAACCTCGCGGCGTACTGCGGCCTCAGCGCTCTCGCCGACATCGACAAAACCGGCGAGTGTTGAGTACATGTCGGGTGGAAAATGGCTGGAGCGGCCAAGCAGCACCTGGTCGCCACGGGTGATGCGCATGATGACTGCGGGCGAATGGCGAGGATAGGCGCGGTGCGAACACTCTTGACAGGCCCGTGCGCGTTCTTCGGTGAGGCGCTCAGTAGGGGTGCCGCAGACGCCGCAGTAGCGGTGTGTGCGATCCCATTCGGCCAACTGAAAGGCCCGGCCGGCCACGGCCCATTCGGTCTCGGACAGGCGTCCGTACAGTGGTCGCAGTGGTTCGGGCACCCAGCCGCTCGGTAACTGCGTCGCGGTATCGATATGTGCGGTCTCGACGGCATGGCCAGCAAGTACGCCAACATGCACCGTCTCGGCTGGTACCAGTGCAGCCAGTGCGACTCGAGACGGCAGTTGCGCGTCAGTGCCCGAGGCGATAATTAGCGCATTGCCTGCGAAGAGCAGCACACGATCCTCGTCCTGTGGATCGTTAGAGCGACTCAGGGCGGGTTCAAACTGCATGGCTGCAAGCATCGCAGGTCTGGCACCAGTTCCGAAACGCTGATTTGGAGTGGGAAGGAGAACGGCAGGAGAGTCCGAATAGCCCTGACATGACTCCGACTGCCACTGCTACGGCAACGCCTCCTGTCGCGTTGCCAAGCCGCCTGCGGGTTGCGTCCAGCGCGGCGCGTCCGGCCCACATCATCTCGATGGCGAACCAGAAGGGTGGCGTTGCTAAAACGACGTCGACCGTCAACCTCGCCGCGGCACTCAAGGAGCAGGGCAAGCGTGTGCTCGTGGTCGATCTCGACCCGCAGTCGAACCTGACGATGAGTTTTGGTGTTGATCCTGAGCATCTCGAGCAGTCGATGTTTGACGTGCTCGTGCATCGCCTGCCGATTACCGAGGTGATCCATCACCAGGAGGTCGATGTTGCCGTTTCGTCGATCGACTTGGCTGGCGCCGAGCTTGCACTCGCCTCCGCGATTGGTCGCGAGCGCGCCCTTGAGAAGGCGTTCGCGTCGATCAAGATGGATTATGACTACATCCTGATCGACACGCCGCCGTCGCTTGGCCTCTTGACGATCAATGCGTTTACCGCGAGTAGCGGTGTGATCGTGCCGGTGCAGTGCGAATACCTCTCCTTGCGGGGACTCGTCCAGCTCGAGTCCACGCTACAGATGATCCGTGAGAATCTCAATCGCGACGTCAAGATCGAAGGCATCTTGCCGACGATGGTCGATAGTCGCACTGTTCATGCCCGTGAGGCATTACAGCTATTGACTGCGAACTTTGGCGATCTGGTCTTTAACACCCGTATTCGCAAGACGGTGAAGCTTGCCGAGGCCCCTGTCCGCGGGGGCTCCGTGCTTACCTATCAACCAGACGGTCCCGGAGCAATGTCGTATCGGGCCCTTGCGGAGGAGGTGCTTAGCCGTGACGAATAAACGAGCCAGCATGCATGATGGTCCGCTTGCGGATCTATTCCGGTCGACCGATGCCGTCAAAGAGGTTGGCACCACGGAAGAGTCGGCTGCTTCCGCGCCTGGAGAGACGATCGAGGCGACACAGATGATGGAGCCGACCATCGCGGTCGCTCCTCCCGTTACGTCGCATATTCAACCCGTGCCAGATCCCGTTGATGAGCCGGTGCGCGAGGCCGCTCCCGTGCGTCCCGCCGCGGCATTCGCGCGTGGCGATGCTAAGGGTTCGCCGCTGGCTCGCAATGTCTCCGGTAATGCCTATCTCGCGGTGATCCGCGTGATCGGTGTGGGTGGCGCTGGTGTCAATGCCGTCGATCGCATGATCGAAGCCGGTATTCGCGACGTCGAGTTTATTGCCGTCAACACGGATGCCCAGCAGCTCAGCTCGTCCGAGGCGCCGACGCGGATTCATATCGGCGAGAACCTGACCAAGGGGCTCGGTTCAGGCTCGCGGCCAGAGATTGGCCGCGAGGCGGCCGAGGAGTCCGAGGAGGAGATCCGCAACGCGTTGCAGGGTTCCGACCTTGTCTTTATCGCCGCCGGTCAGGGTGGAGGCACGGGTACGGGTGCCGCTCCTGTCGTGGCCCGCATCGCACGCGAGATGGGTGCTCTGACGATTGGCATCGTGACGACGCCATTCCGCTTTGAGGGTGCGCAGCGTCGCGCCCAGGCCGATGCTGGCATTGACATGCTGCAGGCTAACGTCGACACGCTGATCGCGATTCCGAACGACCGCCTGCTGCAGGTACTCGATCGCAGCGTCACCATGGTCGACGCGTTCCAAGTTGCCGACGACGTGCTGCGCCAAGGTGTGCAGGGCGTCTGCGACCTGATTACCACGCCTGGCCTGATCAATCTCGACTTTGCCGACGTGCGCACGGTCATGCGTGATGCTGGTACGGCGTTGATGGGAATCGGCATGGCGAGTGGCACAAATCGTGCTCGCGAAGCCGCCACTCGCGCCGTCGAGTCGCCGCTGGTTGGCCATCAGATTCGTGGTGCCACCGGCATTCTGTTGAGCGTCTCGGGTGGTCCCGACCTGTCGCTGCACGATGCGATGGAGATCGCCGAGATCGTCCGCGAGGCCGCTGACGAGTCGTGCAACGTGATCTTCGGAGCGACGGTTGACGAGAGCCTGGGTGACCAGGTCTGGGTGACTGTCATTGCGACTGGCTTCGATCGTCCAGTGGGCTCGCGTCCCATGGAGGCTTCGATGACGGGTGGCGCGGCGATGATCCCCGAGTTCAACGTGCCGGCCACGTCTGGTGACGCCGACGCGATCGACGTACCCGACTTTCTTAAGTAGTTAGTCGTCGAGGCCGAGTTCGTGCGCGAGTTCTTCTGGCGTCCGTACGCGTCCATTGCGTCGCGCCCGCTCTTGGGTCTCGCGCGTGAGTACGAGGCCGCGGTGGATCTCCGTCAGGAGGCCGGTCACCACCTCGAGTCGATGCGCCTCGTCGCGATCCTCGAGCAATGATTGCTTGATGTTGTGGCCGATATCGACGCGGGCCAGCAAGGCGTATGACAGGCCGGTGCCCGGCTCGGGCGCCTCGGGTGCCGCCCCGTCGAGCTCGTTGGCGAGTCGGGTGTAGATCGCGATTGCGGCCTCTTGTGCTTCGAGTGGGGCATCGGCTGGAGCATCGATGACTGGATCGACAATCGCCGAGCGATAGGAGTATTCGTCGTGAACACGATCGATGTGGACCACGATACCGCCGATGGTGACGATGTTTGAACGCCCATCGGGGAACTGTTCGAGCACCTCAGTGATTTCTGCGGTACAGCCAATGTCGCGCATGCCGTCGTCGTCTGCGTAGACGAGAACGAATGGCTCGTCGTGCTCCTCGCACCACGCGATCATGTCTAGGTAACGCTGCTCGAAGATGTGCAGCGGCAGGGGCTCGCCGGGTACGAGCACGAGCTCGAGTGGAAAAATCGGTAGTTCCATACTCATCTCTTCGAAGAGTAGACCGCGTCAGCCGCGCGCCGCTGCGGGGCGCATCGCTACCGTACCGTCTATGGCTCCTCTGCCCTCGGAACCCGCGGCCCTCGCCGAACTCGTCTGTGGCGGTGATCGCCGGGCGATTGCGCGCGCGATCTCGTGGATTGAGGACGAGCATTCCTCGGCCGGCGCGCTTGTCGCCGCCCTCTGGCCGCAGACGGACGGAGCGCTGGTCGTGGGCATCACGGGTCCTCCTGGTGTCGGCAAGTCGACGCTTGTCGGAGAGGTCGTGCGCGAGCTTCGGAGTGGGGGACAGACGGTCGGCGTTGTCGCCGTTGATCCTTCCAGTCCGTTCACGCAGGGCGCGGTGCTTGGTGATCGCGTGCGGCTCGTAGAACACGATACGGACGCTGGCGTCTTCTTCCGTTCGATGGGCAGTCGTGGGCGCCTCGGTGGGGTTGCCGAGGCGACGGCGCTCGCAAGCGCAGTGCTGCGCGCAGCCGGCTTCGATGTGGTGTTGATTGAGACGGTTGGTGCGGGCCAGTCCGATATTCGGATCGCGGACATGGCGGACATCGTCGTGCTCGCGCTTCAGCCCGGCAGTGGCGATAGCGTCCAGGCAATCAAGGCGGGCGTGATGGAGATTCCCGACGTTGTGGCGCTGACGAAGTGTGACCTGCCGGGCGTGGATACCTTTCGCAGCGAGCTGCGGCTTGCCCTGAGTATCGATCCGGATCAGGCACCCCGACTCGTTGAGGTTTCTGCTCCGCAGGGAACGGGCATCGCCGAGCTGTGGGCTGCTGTGCTGTCGTGTCGTCAGGAACTTGGTGATGCTGCGATCCAGGCGCGCCGCCAAGGCGGACTCGAGCGCGAGGCGGTTGCTGCTGCGGCGACACGGGCAGGCGCTCGCGCTCAGCAGGCGATCGATCAGGACCCAGAGGTGCAGGCCGCGTTGGCGCAACTGCACGCCGGCACGCTCGATCCGCTGGCACTCGCGCGATTGCTTCAGCGGCATACTGGCGAAGAAGCATGATCGACCTTGATCGCATCCGTCAGGCAGCAACCCGCATTGCTGACGTTGCACTTGTGACACCCCTCTTGCACTCGCGGTTTCTGTCCGACCTGACTGGCGCAGACGTGTGGTTGAAGGCCGAGAACCTCCAGCGCACCGGTTCCTTCAAAGTGCGTGGCGCCACCAATCGCGTCCAACTTTTGACCGCCGAGGAACGCTCCCGCGGTGTTATCGCCGCGAGCGCGGGCAATCATGCACAGGGCGTCGCCCTGGCCGCCCAGGCGCTCGGCGTGCCGTGCACGATCTGCATGCCGATCGACGCCTCGCTGACGAAGGTCGAAGCCACCCGTGGCTATGGCGCGCGGATCGTACTCGGTGGCGCCGCCTTTGACGAGGCGCTGGCTCGGGCGCGCGAGATCTGCACGGAGGAGGGTTCGGTCTTCATCTCGCCGTTCGATGATGAGGACGTGATTGCCGGTCAAGGTACGCTCGGGCTCGAGGTGCTCGAACAGCTCGCCGACCCCGATCTCGTGATTGTTCCCTGTGGTGGTGGTGGACTTATCTCTGGCACGGCGCTCGCGATCCACGAGCAGCGCCCCAGCACGAGCATCGTTGGTGTGCAGGCAGAGGCCTGCGCGCCCTTCGTCACGTCACTTGAAGCGGGTGTGGTGACGGCAGCGTCTTCGGCGGGGACGATCGCTGACGGCATCGCAGTCAAGCGCCCCGGCGACATCACCTTCCCGCTCGTCCAGAAGTACGTCGAGCAGGTGCTGACGGTCGATGACGAACAGATCGCGGCTGCCATGACACTCTTGGTTGAGCGGCAGAAGTTGGTTGTCGAGGGTTCGGGCGCTGCCGGTGTGGCTGCCCT
The DNA here is from genome assembly GCA_009694475.1 of Thermoleophilia bacterium. Taxonomy (GTDB): domain Bacteria; phylum Actinomycetota; class Thermoleophilia; order Gaiellales; family F1-60-MAGs149; genus F1-60-MAGs149. The sequence goes on along the minus strand of SHUX01000022.1, from coordinate 2,967 downwards.
GATGAGTGGCCAATTCGGCGATGTAGCCGGCCAGCGCATCGTGATCGTGCTGTCGGGGGGCAACATCGACCTGCTACTCCTGCAGGGCATCATGCGCCACGGGCTTACGTCGGCTGGCCGCTACATGCGCTTTACCACGCGCATGGTCGATCGTCCTGGGTCGCTCCGCGAGTTCCTCGACGTGCTGACGGCCGAGCGCGTCAACATCGTCGATATGTTCCACCACCGCGACGGCACCGACCTTGGCGTCAAAGACACGGCAGTCGATATCACCGTCGAGACGAAAGACCATGCTCACGGCGAGCACGTCCTGCAGCAGATCCGTAAGAGCGGCTATCCGGCCGAGCGCATGTCGCTTAACTAACGCCGGCTAGTTGTGATGAGCCCATCCCGGCACCAAGCACGGGGTGGACGTCCCCAAAGCCCCGCTGAGCGAGGATCGAAGCACCGATACCGGCACGCTGACTCGATTGACAGATGACGGCCGTGCGGCGCGTCGGATCGAGCGCATCGAGTGCAGCGTCGTGGAGTGAGGTGAGTGGGATCTGAATTGCGCCGACAAGCGGTGCTGGTAACTCGTCGTCCGCGCGCACGTCGACAATCTGGACGGAGTCGCGCTCGTTGAGGAACTCCTCGATGGTGAGCGGCTGCAGCACGGTCGTGCCGCGCGCATCGCTGGCGAGGATCCAGCCGCGTTGCGTCAGATGGCCGATCGCCTGCAGCCGACGTGCCGCCCGCAGTGCCTGCGCTTCATCCTCTGCGATCAGGACGGTCGGGACGTCTGGGTCCAGCAGGAAACCGGCGCGCGTACCGAAGCCATTTTGGTCAGCCGGCACGTGATACGAACCGGCGACGAGGCTGTGCATGGCGTCCATGGTGGCGCGGACGTCCAGCAGAGGCACATCGCTGGGCAACTCGGTTAGTTGCTGCGGCGGGACGGGGCGTGGCACCAGCGGTCCGTGGTTGTACTCGACAATGCGCGCGAGATTCGGCGGCTTTGGGGCTAGGCCGGCGTTGGCCGCAACAACGAAGGCGTCCTCGCCCATTGGTTGCAGCATGTCGTTAAAGCGACGCTCGAAGCCCAGCGTGCTCGACGGCTTCGCGCTCATGCCTTTGCCGCAGAGCGAGCCAGCGACATGACCAGGGAAGACCTCTACGCCGTCCTGCATCGTCAGCAGGCGCTCCTGCAGCGAGTGGTAGAGGTCGGCGGCGCCCTCTTGACTAGCAACGGCCAGGTCGGGACGGGCGACATCGCCGACGAAGAGGCTGTCCCCTGTCAGTACCAGCCAAGGCTCGTCTGATCGCGTATGGTCGATTACCTGCAACGCGGTGTGCTCGGGTCGGTGGCCGGGAGTGTGAACCGCGACCAGTTCGATGTTGCCGACATGGATGCTGGTGCCATCGGGCATGGGGCGCGACGCAAAAGCGACTTCGGCGATCGGCGAGACCCAAATCGGAACGCCCAACTCGAGAGCCAAGATGCCGTGGCCAGAGACGTGGTCGGCGTGCGTGTGCGTCTCGATCACACCAACGAGGCGCGCGTTGTGGTGGGTCAGCGCCGCCTCCAGGGGGCGAATATCGAGTGGAGGGTCGATCACGACTGCCTCGTTGGCCTGTTGACACCCAACGAGGTAGGCGGCACAACCGAGATCGTTGTGAATCAGCTGTTCGAAGATCATCCGTCTCGATTCCCTCTGTCGGCTTGTGACTCACGCCTACGGGCAGGATACGCCAAAGACCTACCGCAGGACTGTTAAATCTCACCCTGTGCACGCGAGAACGACGGCTCGCCGTCGAACATGCGCAGCTTCTCGACATGGACCCAGTTGAAGCGCCCACCGAAGCGGCCTAGCAGCTCGAGGATGTCCTCGCTGGTGATGACGCTGCCGCGCGTGACGAAGCGCGCCCGCATGACATCGGTCGGGTCGAGTTGTGCCCGCGTCTTCGGCCACACCTGCGTGCCGCGACACTCCACCATCTTCAATTCGAGGACCGTGCCTTCGGCCAGTCGCTGCGCTGCTTCGCCGACTCTGTCGGGCGACTCTTCCGTCTGGAAGAAGACATCCACGCCGATCAGCTCGACCGACTCGGGGATGATGAACGCTGCCTCCTTGCGGGGGACTGGCATCTCGATCTTCTTGACGGGGCGGGCTGCCCACTCCGGCACGGAATTGCCGAGGTTCGCGATGATCGCCTCGGTGTAGGCCGTCGTGCCAACACTGCCCTCATCGCCCATCACATCGCGCGTGCGGACACCGCTCGCCAAGGTTGCCATCACGGAATTTTCGATCGAGGAGGCGGCCTCGAGCTCGCCGATGTGGCGCAGCATCAGGACGGCCGAGAGAATCATCGCTGTCGGGTTGATCGTGTCTTGCCCGGCGTACTTCGGTGCCGAGCCATGGACGGCCTCGAAGATCGCAACGTCAGTGCCGAGGTTGGCAGACGGGGCAAAGCCGAGCCCACCCACGAGCGCAGAGGTGAGGTCCGAAAGGATGTCGCCATTCATGTTCGTCGTGATGATCATCTCGAACTGCTCCGGTCGTTTGACCAGCTGGTGGGCGCAGTTGTCGACGATCACATGCCACGAGTCGATCTCGGGATGCGTTGGGGCGATGTCTTCGAAGGTGCGCTTGAGCATGCCCTCGGTCATCTTCATGATGTTCGCCTTGGTCGCACAGGCGACGTTGGTGCGGTTCTCGGCCTCGGCCAACGCATAGGCGAGGTGGACGATCTTCTCGCAGCCCTTTCGGGAGATCAGTTTGAGGGTCTGGGCAACGTCGGGCGTCTCCATGTGCTCGATGCCGGCGTAGAGGTCCTCGACGTTCTCCCGCACGACAACGAGATCGATGCCACGGCCGGAGTAGGGGGTGGGGACACCCGGCAGCTCGCGGACAGGGCGAATGTTGGCGTAGGTTTCGAATAGCTTGCGGAGCGTGACGTTCGCGCTCTTCTCGCCGAAGCCGACAG
>SHUX01000021.1 GCA_009694475.1 Thermoleophilia bacterium | reverse complement strand
CGCAACCGGCTCGCGATGCTGCTCGCGGTACTGACGCGCCATGCCAGCCTTGGGCTGGGCTCGGCCGACGTTTTCGCCAATGTGGTTGGTGGCGTACGAGTCGACGACCCGGCTGTCGATCTTGCCGTCGCTCTAGCCGTCACCAGCGCAGCGCGTGGCGTGCCGACGGGACCGCTTGTAGCGATCGGTGAGATTGGTCTGACAGGCCGTCTGCGACCCGTAGCGCAGGTCGAACGACGACTCAAAGAGGCGCAGCGCCTCGGGATCGAGCAGGCGATCGTGCCACCGGGGGCACCTTCGGTTCCGGGCATTGTGGTGCGTACGGCCGGCTCGATCAGCGAGGCCCTAGCCCTCGCACTTGGCGTCTGAGTCGGGCCCGATTTGCAGCGTGCGTTCGCATCGCGCGATATGCCTCAGCGACGATTGTGCATAGCGACATTTTGGGCCCGGGCCCAAAATGTCGTCTACGAGCGTTCTGCGAGACGTCCAGCCAAGCGACCCATGCCAGCGTCTGCACAGGCCTTCGCTCCCGCCTGCCAATCCGGCACGCGGTCGTCGGGGCGCTCGATTGGTAAATCGCCCTGCATTACGGCCAGCTGACGGAAGTGACGTAGGTCGGCTGCAGACTCTGCCACGGCCTGCGCACGAGCAGGCGTCAGTTCGGCGGCATGAGCGATCACGCCCCCCAGATCCCCATACCGCTGCAGCAACTCGGCCGCGGTCTTCTGGCCGATGCCACGTGCGCCGGGGATGTTGTCGGAAGGATCGCCACGCAGCGCGATCAGGTCGGGCACCTGCTGTGGCGTTACGCCATAACGTTCGACGACGCCCGCGGGGTCGACGAGTTCGGTCTCGGACATACCCGACAAAGGGCGAATAATCGACGTCTCGGGAGAGGCCAGTTGAAACGCGTCACGGTCGTGGGTCAAGACCAGCGCCCGGCCACCGGCCGCCTCCTCAAGCGCAACGAGCGTGGCACAGACATCGTCGGCTTCCCAAGGATCAATCCGGATTGCGGGGATACCGAAGGCGGCAACAAGTGTGGGTAGGGCATCCAGCTGCTCGACAAGGTCGTCGGCAAAAGGGTCGCGTTGAGCCTGATAAGCAGGCCACAGCTCGTTGCGGTAGGACGGTAGTCGACTGTCGATGGCGACGGCCATCGCACGCGGCTTGAAAAGATCCCAGGCCGAAACCACCATCGAGACCGTCCCCTGCAGCAGACCAACAGGACGCCCATTGCTCCCCGTAATCTTGCCAAGCGCGTGGTAGGCGCGATGGGCTAGTGCATCGCCATCAACGATCAAGATCGGCTTAGAAGTCGTCACCCGGCTACGATACCCGTCCAATGTTGATCGATCCACGCCGAAACCCTCGTCTCGCCAACGCGCTGCGGCTGCTTGCTCCGGGCACCGACCTGCGTTTTGGCATCAACGACATCATCAAAGGGCACCTTGGTGCCCTGATCGTGATCGCTGCCCGCAACGAGATCTCCCCACTGATCTCTGGTGGCATCGAGCTCGACATACCGTTTTCATCACAGATGCTGTACGAACTCGCCAAGATGGATGGCGCGATCGTGCTCGATGCCGACCTCAAGTTCATCATGCGTGCCAACGTGCAGCTGATGCCCGACGCGAGTGTCGCAACGTCCGAAACCGGTACGCGCCATCGTACGGCCGAGCGCGTCGCACGCCAGACCGGTGCGATCGTCGTGGCGATCTCGCAGGAGCGTGACACCGTCAACATCTATACGGGTGGCTCGCGCTACCAGCTCGATTCGATTACAGACGTGCTGGCCAAGGCGATGCAAGGGCTCTCAACGTTGCGCAACCATCGTGCCCAACTCGACCGTGGTGCCGATGATCTGACAATGCACGAGCTGCGTGGCGATGTCACGATCGACGACGTCCTGACCGTCCTGCAGCGCGCCGAGATGGCCGCGCGAATGGTCGACGAGATCCAGCGTAATCTCGACGAGCTTGGTCTGGATGGCCGGCTCGTTTCGATGCAACTCGGCGAGCTCTCCGAGGGCGTGCTCGACGAGCGCATGGCGACGATTCGCGACTACCGCAACTCCGAAACGACCAGCAGTGACGAGGAGGCTATCGAACAGATCGCGAGTCTGACGTACAACGAGCTGGTTGGTATGCACGGGCTGGGGGCGGCGCTCGGGTACGCAGACAGCGCGGTGATCAATGGCTCTCTGCGTCCACGGGGCTATCGTGCCCTCGCCCACATTCCCAATTTGATGGATCTCGAAGCCACCCAGATCGTGGCGGCTTTTCCGACCTTCGATGCGTTGATGCGCGCTACGTTGCGCGAGCTCGCAGCGGTCGATGGGGTCACGCAGTCAAAAGCTGCGGATGTGCAGCAAGGCCTTCGTCGGCTGCACGACCGACTTCTTCGAAACGCAAAATAACCTCCCCCATTCGCGCCCAAATACCGTTATCCTTTCTGATCCAGGTCGGAGGGAGCACTGCGTGTTCAAAGTCGGAGATCGGATCGTCTATCCCCAGCACGGTGCTGGCGTCATCGATGGCATCGAGAAACGCACGGTGTTGGGTGAGGAGGTCGAGTACCTCACGATTCGGATCATTGCCGACGACCTCGTGGTGCGGATTCCCGTCAACCGCGTCGACGAGCTTGGACTCCGCCGCGTGATGGACATGAAGGGAGCAAACGCAGTCCTCGCCGTGCTGGCCGAGGAGATCCCAGCCGACACAGGCTCTTGGAGCCGTCGCTTTCGGATGAACAAGGACAAGATTCGCTCGGGCGATGTCAAGGAGATCGCAGAGGTGATTCGCGACCTCTCGCTGCGCGACTCCGAGCGTCCGCTCTCGTCGGGCGAGCGCCAGCTCTTGTCCCAAGCCATGCGCATTCTCTCGTCCGAACTGCGCTGGGTGCTCGACAAGGACGAGGACGCCACCAATGAGCATCTCGACAAGCTCCTCTCCGATCTTGCGACGGCCCGCGCCGCGGCGCGTGCCGCGCGCTCCGTCTAGGCGCTGATGGCTGAGGCGGTCGCCGTCTGGGCGGTCGTGGTCGCGGCAGGCTCGGGCGATCGGCTGGGCGCAGAGCACCCGAAAGCCTTCGTTGCGTTTGGCGACAATCCGCTGGTCGCAGCCTCGGTTGCTGCGCTCGATGACCACCCCGGCATCGATGGCATCGTGCTCGTGGTGCCCGAGGGGTGGGAGGAGCGCGCGACCTTCATGGTCGACGATATTGGCGCGGGCAAGGCGTCGATTGCAATTGCCGGTGGTGCCTCGCGTTCGGACTCCGTCGCGCTTGGTGTTGCCGAAGTGCCTGCCGACGCGGCCCTCATCCTCGTGCACGATGCCGCGCGTCCCCTCGTATCGGCCGAACTAATCGACCGGATACTGGCTGGGTTTGCCGATGGCGCCGACGGCGTCATCCCCGCCCTCCCGATTGTCGATACCGTCAAGCTCGTCGACGGGTCGGGACGAGTGCTCGAGACGCTCGAGCGGGGCGATTTGCGCACCGTCCAGACGCCACAAGGCTTTCTGGCGGACGTTTTGCGGCGGGCACTGGCTGCGCCCGACCGCGCGACAGGTACCGACTGTGCGAGCCTCGTCGAGCGCATCGGCGGCATCGTCGTGACGGTGGCGGGCGATCCTCGGGCGATCAAGATTACGACGCGTGACGACCTGCGGCGGGCCGAGGAGTTGCGCGATGCTGACTGATCATCACACGCATCTGCGCCCCGACGACGATCCGCTCGACGAAGAGGCACTGTCGATCGAGACGATCGTGCCGCACGTGACGGCAGCGATGGATCAGGGACTCGAAGCCGTCGCGATTACCGAACACATCTACCGCTTTCGTGCCGCCAAGCCCGCCTGGGCGCACGAGTATTGGCAGACCCAGACCGAGTGGGACATCGACGCCTACTGGGAAGCCCTCAGCGAGGCCAAGGCGATTGGCTTCCCGCTCCTGATCGGCATCGAGTGCGACTGGCTACCGGATGGCCAGGACGTGCTGGTCGAGGCACTGCGTGGACGACCCTGGGATGTCATCCTCGGCAGCATCCACTGGGTCGACGAGGGTGCGGTCGACTACGACCTCTACTCGGCTTTCGACCACATCGATGCGGAGGCGCTCTGGCGGGGCTACGTCGATCGCTATACCCGCGCTGCGTTGAGCGGCCAGTTCGATGTCATGACGCATTCGGATCTACCGAAGTCGTTTGGTCCGCTGCCGTCCCCGGCGACGCTCGATTGGGCCTACGACACGCTTGCGGACGCGCTCGCCGAGGCTGGCGTCTGCGTTGAAATCTCGACCGCGGGTCTGCGTAAGGCCACGCAAGAGCTGTATCCGTCGCAGGCCTTGCTCGAGCGCTACTTCGAGCGGGGGGTGCCGATTGTGCTCTCGTCCGATGCGCACGTGCCGACCGATATCGGTCGCGATTTCGACCTCGCAGTGCAGGCGGCGATGGCCGCGGGCTACTCTGACGTGATGCAGATCAAGGGACGCGATCGTCGGGCGGTACCGATTGGCTGACTTTCGGGTTGGCACAGCGGTCGATGCGCATCGCCTCGTCGCGGGGCGCGCCTTGGTCTTGGGTGGCGTCTCGATCGAGCATACGCACGGGCTGGAGGGACACTCGGACGCGGATGTTGTCTGTCATGTCCTAACGGACGCGCTACTCGGAGCAACCGGCCTTGGCGATATCGGTCGCATGTTTCCCTCCAACGACGAGTGGGAGGGCGCGGTGTCGATTGACCTGCTCCGACTCGCCTCCGAACGGATCGCGGCGGAGGGGTGGAGCCTCGTCAATGCTGATTGCATGGTGGTAGCGATGCAGCCGCGCCTTGTGTCGCATGTCGATGCGATGCGCGCTGCCTGTGCTGCGGCGATGGGGTCGACTGCTGATCGTGTCTCCGTGCGGGCCACGGGTACGGATGGGCTTGGGTTTACCGGCCGAGGCGAGGGCATCGCCGCCCAGGCCGTCGTGCTCGTCGAGCGCTAGAGCGTTGCCCGCTCAGGCGTCAGCGGCGCCCTTCGGGATCGGCGGCAATGTAAAGCCACCCATCTCTTGCAGACGGTCGATACGGTCTTGTAGGGGTGGGTGCGTATCGAACAGGCCTGCCATCGAGGAACGCATGCCCTTGTTGTCGCGTAGCGGCGACTCGATCCACAGGTGGGCCGTCGCGCGATTGACCTTCGCCAGTGGACGCTGATCGGCGGCGAGCTTGTAGAGCGCGCGGGCCAGGCCTTCGGGATCGCCTGTTAGTTCGGCTGCAGTGGCGTCGGCAAGGTACTCGCGGCGGCGCGACAGCGTCATCTGCAGGAGGGCGGCTCCGATTGGCGCGAGGATGATCGCGACGATCGCGAGGATGGCGCCGAGCGGGTTGTTGCTGTTGCGGTTGCCGCTGAAGACCATCGACCAGAGCAGCATGTCTGCGACCATCGAGATCACGCCAACCATCACGGCGGCGAGCGTCATCAGTCGCACGTCACGATTGCGGACGTGTGCCATCTCGTGCGCCACCACGCCTTCAAGTTCGCGCTTATCGAGCAGCTGCAGGATGCCCGTGGTCGCGGCAATGTAAGCCTTGTCGGGAGTGCGGCCAGCAGCAAACGCATTCGGTGCGGGGTCGTCGATGATGTAGATATCGGGCGTCTTTGCAAGTCCTGCCGCGATCGCCGCATTCTCGACCGTGCGAAACAACTCCGGGGCATCCTCCTTCGCGATCTTGCGGGCGCCGCTAGCCGACGCCACGATCGAGCCGGCCGCGATGTAGCCGAAGATGCCGTAGCCGACAGCGACCATGCCCATGATCAGGCCGTAGCCCGAGCCGAAGGCGACGTTGATTGCCGCCACGATCACGGCCATCAAGACGACGAACATGATCAGCACGAGTACTGTCCGCATCCGCGCGGAACGAATCTGTTGTTGCAGTGTCATTAGCTGAGGTCAACCTTGACGGGCTGGCGCTCCGCGTCATCCTCGAGGCGATAGAACTCGCGGGGCGAGAATCCAAACGCACCAGCGATAAACGAGGTCGGCACGGTCTGCTGCTTGGTGTTGAATTGCTGCACGACCACGTTGTAATACCGGCGCGCGGCGGCGACCTTGTCTTCTGTGTCTGCCAGCTCGGTCTGGAGTTGTGTAAACGACTCGACTGCACGCAGTTCTGGGTAGGCCTCGGCGATTGCAAACAGCTTGCCGACAGCCGACTGCATGGCACCGTCCGCCGCCGCATTCTCCGACAGCGTCGTGGCGCCGAGTGCCTGGGCACGGGCGTTGCTGACGTTCTCGAACGCCTCGCGCTCGTGTGTGGCATAACCCTTGACGGCCTCGACGAGGTTGGGGATCAGGTCGGCACGTCGCTTGAGTTGAATATCGATCGAGGATTCGCCCTGGGCCGCCTCGTTGCGGAGTCGCACGAGTGCGTTGTACGCGAAGACGAGCCAGAGCAGGATCACGATGGCGATCACGGCGATCAGGATCAGCAGAATGTTCATAAGGTCAGGGTGCCCTTGTGGAGTTGAATGGTGTCGATGGCGCGCAGTGGTGTGCGCTTAGCCTCATGGTAGCGGCGCGGGTGTGCTGAATGTTCAATGCTGGGAGCGCGCCTTGATCAGGGCAATCAACTATGGGGCGTTTGGCCCATAACGCCACCGAGGTTGGGACTAGCGGGGTAGGCGAAGGAGTCCGTCGGCCTGCTCTGCCAAGCCATCCCTGATCAGGAGCGCGGCGAGCGCAGGGTCGAACGTGCCCAATGCGCGTGGTGCATCACGCAACTGGTCGAGTAGGCGGCTGCGTGCTTGCCGACGCGAGCCCTCGAAGCGACTCTGCTTTCGCAGCGGCTCGTAGCGCTGGCCGCGACTGGGGCAGAGGTCGGCGAGTGGGCAGTCGCCGCAGCGGGGGATGCGTGCCAGGCAGATGGTTGCGCCAAGGTCAAACAGGCCCTGCGTCAGATCATGCGCCCGGCCGGGTGGTGGTTCGATCTCTGCCACACCAAGTGACCGTTCGAGGATGCGCAGGACGTTGACGTCGAGTGGGATCACGTCGTGGTCGAGAGCGAGCACACAGACGGCGGCCGCCGTGTACGGCCCGACACCGGGCAAGGCACGCCAGCCGGCCTGGTCCCGGGGAATGCCGTGTTCGGCGAGTAGGCGGGCGGACTCGTGGAGTGAGACAGCGCGACGGTTGTAGCCGAGGCCCTGCCAAGCCGAGATCACGTCCGCACGCGACGCGGCGGCGAGGTCGGCTGCCGTCGGCCAACGCTCAAGCCAGACCGTCCAGCGTTCGACGACGCGATCGGCCTGCGTCTGTTGAAGCATCATCTCGCTGATAAGGATCGCGTAGGGGTCGCGCGTGTGTCGCCACGGCAGTTCTCGCCCGTGCGTTGCGTACCACGCAAGGACACGATCGGCGAGCTGTGCGGGCGTCAAGGACACTCGGGCAGCGTAGTGTGCGCGCGGGGGGGACACGATCCGCGTGCATATGTGGACTAAGTGGACTAATATAGGGGTCATCGTGACGGACATCGTGAATGTGCATGAGGCCAAGACGCATTTGTCGAAGCTGTTGGCACGCGTCGAGGCAGGCGAGGAGATCATTCTCGCCCGTGGTGGCGCACCGATTGCGAAGATCGTGCCGATCCCGGTCGAGCGTGAGTGGGCGGGGCCAGGCGCGTGGAAGGGCAAGTACGACATCCCTGACGATGCGTTTGAGTGGAGCGAAGCAGAGCTCGAGGAGATGTTCAACAATCCGGTTTTCCCTAATCACCCCGATTGGGAAGACTGGGCCCGCGGCCGCGGACCAAAGCCCGAGTAGTCGCGTGGGACTCCTTCTTGATACCCACGCAGCTCTGTGGTGGTTGGCGGATTCCACAGCGCTCCCGCGCGAAGCGAAGGCTGCGATCGCTGGTGCTGTTAACGGCGCAGGGGTATTTTTCAGTTCCGTCTCGATCCTCGAGGTTGCCGAGAAATCTGGTCGCCGGCAGGTGCCGCCCGTTGCGACATTTGTCGCCGACATGGAAGCTTCGGGGTTTCGCCTGCTGGCGTTTGACGCGCAAGACGCGATCGCGGTTGAGGATTTGCCACGCATTCACGGCGATCCTCTCGATCGTGCAATCGCCGCTCAGGCTCAGCGGCGGCAACTCACGTTGATGACGAACGATGTGTATCTCGCCCAGTACCCAATCGCTATCTACCGCCTCTAACCCTCGATGACTGCCATTCTCCGACCATGACTGTTCGCGTCCGCTACGCACCTGCACCCACGGGTGACCTGCACGAGGGTGGTGCGATGGTGGCTGTAGCCAACGATCTCTTGCGGCGCCAGCACGGCGGAGCCTTCGTCTTGCGGATCGACGATACGGATAATGAACGCCTCGCCGAGGGCGCAGTTGAGCGCGTCTGTCGCGATCTTTCCTGGCTCGGCATCGCGGTTGATGAGGGTCCAGATGAGGGGCCACACGCGCCCTATCGACAGTCGCAGCGCAGCGCATTGCATCTCGCCGTGGCCGAGCGGCTCGTTGGTGCCGGGACAGCCGAGCGCCTGCCCGATGGTGCGATTGTGTTGCCGGGTGCGATGCAGGATGTGATGATTGACGATTGCAGCCGCGGTCCGATTCGGATTCCCGCCGACGAGCTCGACCGCACCGTGCTCGTGCGGTCCGACGGTCGGCCGACGTACCACTTGGCGACGGCGGCCGACGATCACGCGATGGCGATCACCCACGTCGTACGCGGCGAGGACCACATCGTCAACTCCGCCCGTCAGCTGTTGCTGTTCGCGGCGATGGGTGTCGAGCCGCCGGCCTACGCGCACCTGCCAATCGTGGTGGGGAGCGACGGCGCCAAGCTCTCAGGACGCAGCGGCGCACTTGGTGTTGAGGTCCTGCGCGAGCAGGGCTGGTTGCCCGCAGCCGTTGTCGATTGGCTCGCCCGCTCGGCCTGTCCGCCGATCACCGCACTGCCTGCCGCCCCCGCCGATGTGCTGGCGCAGAGTTTCGACGTGGCACACCTCGGGCACGGCACGACTAGGCTCGACCCGGCGCTTTTGGCTACGCTTGGTCGTGATCATTTGGCTCTACTGAGCCCAGTTGAGCGCATTGCGCTTGTTCGTGATCGACTCGCGGCGCAGGGCAACGCCAATCTTGAACGCGTCATTGAGACGCTCGAGCCTGGGCTCGGCGAGGCCACCAACGTGCTGGCAGCAGCCGATCTGATCACGGGCATCACGGAGACACCAAACCTTCAGGATGTGGGGGAGGGTGAGCGCGCGGCAGCAGCGGCCCTCGTGGCGATGCGAGCGCCACTGCCCGACCTGATCGACAGCGAGGCAGCAGCGGTGTTGCTGGGCGAGTTGGGTGTTGGCAAGCGTTCGGTACGGCGGGTCCTGACAGCGGCCGATCACGGGATCCCGTTACCGTTTGTGCTCGCGGCGCTGACGCGGGACGAGACCCTCGCCCGTGCGCAGGCCGTGGTGGACCTGCCATGACGCTCCAGCTCTATGACTCCCTGCGCCGCTCGGTCGTCCCGGTTGAGCCTCTGACGCCTGGCCAACTCGGGCTCTACGTCTGCGGGCCGACGGTGTACGGCCCGATTCATGTTGGCAATGCGCGTCCGTTTGTGTTGGCGATGACGCTGGCGCGTCATCTGCGCCGCACGGGCTGGCAGGTCAGGGTCGTCTCGAACCTGACCGATATCAACGACAAGATCTATACAGCGGCCGTTGCCGAGGGCATCGAGAGTGAGGCGCTTGCCGCGCGCGAGTCGGCGCGCTATATCGCCGACACCACGCGACTCGGCCTTGGGCGACCCGATCTGGAACCGAAGGTGACGGACTCGCTGCCCGTAATCATCGCCATGATCGAGCAGTTGATTGCGGCTGGGCACGCCTACGCCGCCGATGGCGATGTCTACTTCAGCGTCGCCGATTTTCCCAGTTATGGAACCCTTTCGGGGCAAAAAATCGACGAGATGCAACCTGAGGAGATTACCTCCAAAAAATCTGCACCACTCGATTTTGCGCTCTGGAAGGCGACTAAGCCTGGCGAGGATGCGGCCTGGGAGTCGCCCTGGGGGTTGGGGCGCCCTGGCTGGCACATCGAGTGCTCAGCGATGGCGATGACGGCGCTGGGCGAGGAGATCGATATTCATGGCGGCGGTATCGACCTCAAGTTTCCGCACCACGAAAACGAGCGTGCCCAGTCGGAGGCTCTGACCGGGCGTACCTTTTCGCGGATCTGGCTGCACAACGGCATGCTGCGGTTTGGTGGTGACAAGATGTCCAAGTCGCTCGGCAACATTGACCGACTGGCCGATGCGCTTGACCGTGAGGGGCCAGAGACGTTGTTGTCGTTGTTTGCGCGCGCGCAGTATCGCTCGTCGGTCGACTACAGTCCCGACTCGCTCGAGGACGCACGCCGTTCGAACGATCGTCTGCGCGAGGCGCTGCGCCGAGCCGCTCGCACGAGTGGTGGTGCGCTGGCCGCCGGTGGAGGTCCGCTTGCTGAGGCTGCAGCAGAGGTCGATAGTCGCTTCTGTGCCGCGCTCGATGATGATTTCGCGACGCCTGAGGCGCTCGCCGCATTGTTCGATCTGGTGCGTCAGATGAATGCTGCGATCGATGTCGGCGATGCCGATCCCGCCGATGTCGCGCAGGCCCGCAGCGTGCTGATCGAGTGTCTATACGTGCTGGGACTGGACGGGCTCGCAGCGACGACTGAGGGTCCGCCGGCCGACGCGCTTGCACTACTCCAAGAGCGTGAAAACGCTCGTTTAGAGCGAAATTTCGAGCGTGCAGACGCTCTGCGAGACGAGCTTCTCGCGCTCGGCTGGATCGTTCAGGATCTCCCTGGTGGACCCGAGTTGGCGCCCGCGTGAGCGCCGATCTGATCTACGGAAGACAGCCGGTGCACGAGGCGACGCGTGGACGGCGTGCGGTGCAGGAGATCCTCGTTACGGAGAAGGCGAAGGCGTCGCTGCCGTGGCTGCGTGGCCTTGACGTGCCCGTGCGTGTGACCGGCGCGGATGAGATCGGTGCGCTGATCGGTAACTCGGACCATCAGGGCATTGCTGCCCATGTCGATCCATTTCCCTATATCGATGGCGACGAGTTACTGGCCACCGAACGCCCGCTGATCATCGCGCTCGATGGCGTCAGCGATCCGCGCAATCTGGGAGCGATCGTGCGCAGCGCCGAGTGTGCGGGTGCCGATGGCCTGGTCGTGCCGCGCCATGGCAGCGCACCCGTCACCGCTGCTGTGGCGAAGGCCAGCGCGGGTGCGGTCGAGCATTTGCCGATTGCGATCGTGCCGAATCTGGCCGATTGGCTGCATCGTGCTAAGCGGCCGGGGCTGTGGACGTATGCCGCCGCCGCCGATGCGCAGATGGCGTACACGGATGGCGATTATCGAGATGGCTGCATCTTTGTGCTCGGCGCAGAGGGCTCTGGCGTCCGCCCGCGCGTGCAGACAGCCTGCGATGCGGTGGTCTCGTTGCCCTTGGCAGGCAAGATTTCGTCGCTGAACGTCTCGGTCACCGCCGGCATTCTGCTGTTCGAGGCCGTCCGGCAACGTCCGTAGGGCTCGATGCCTGCCGAGGCTCACCGAATAGGTTGATTCCTATCAAAAGCTTGCAATCCCGCTAGTAGAGCCGATTCTATAACGTTCTGTGGCTGCCACAGAATGTAACGGTTTGCAGGCAAATTAGGGTTTGCCCTATCAGTTGTGAGATTGCCCTTGTAATTGCCTAGGCGGTCATGCATAGTGCGGATGTCCGGCATAAACCTCAAGTACACAATGAGGTTTATGGAGAGTCATGGAGGGTTACCGGTTATGCAAGCAGCACGAGCAACAACTACCCGCACGCTGGATCCCGCAGCGCGGCAGAAGCGCGATCAGGGTGATCTCTCCCTGGTGCTGCGTGCTCGCAACGGCAATGACGCCGCTCTTGACCAGCTGATTCGTCGCTATCAGCCATTTGTTCGCCTGAAGGCCTCGAGTTACTTTCTGGCGGGTGGCGATTCCGACGACCTGCAGCAAGAGGGCCTGATTGGCCTCTACAAGGCGATCCGCGACTACCGCGTTGATCGCGAGACCTCGTTCCGCTCGTTTGCCGAGCTCTGTATCACGCGCCAGATCATCACGGCAATCAAGGGCGCAACCCGCAACAAGCACCAACCGCTTAATGGCTATATCTCCTTTAGCCATACGCCTGCTGGAGCCGATCCAGAAGGTGGCGAGTGCACGCTAGGCGATGCCATTGCCGGCTCGCCAACACTCGACCCTGCCTCGCGCGTCGTCTCCAGCGACGAGCTCGACTCGCTGGTCTCGATGCTCGGCAAGGCGCTCTCGCCGCTCGAATCTGAGGTACTCGCCTCGTTTATGGCCGGCGAATCGTATGAGTCGATCGCCGAGCAGGCCGGGTGCGACCCGAAGGCCGTCGATAACGCTCTGCAGCGCGTCAAGCGCAAGATCGAGCAGCACCGTGCCAGCCGCGAGGTTGGCGAGACCGCCTAGATTTTCGGTATGTCTACCGGTGACCTCGTATTCGCCGGCTTGGCAGCGCTCGCCGCGGGCATCATCAACGCCGTCGCCGGTGGCGGCACCCTGATCTCGTTTCCCGTGCTCTTGGCACTCGGCGTGCCACCGATCACGGCCAATGTGACCAACTCGGTAGCGCTCGTACCGGGCTACCTGGGCGGCACGCTTGCCCAGCGAGGCGACCTCGTCGGACAGGGGCACCGGATGCGTATCCTGCTGCCAGTCGCCGCACTCGGAGGCCTCGTCGGCGCGGGCCTGCTCTTGATCACTCCCGAGCGTGCGTTCTCGGTCCTGATCCCCTTCTTGATCATTGGTGCTGTCGTCCTATTAGCTCTCGGTGGTACGGTCAAAAAACGTGTCTCAGAGCGGATTGCACACCTGCATGGGGGGCGCGAGCGCCTACTCGGACCGGCAATCGGTATCTTCGCGGCGGCGATCTATGGTGGCTACTTCGGCGGTGGCCTCGGCATCATCGTGCTGGCGGTACTCGGTGTCGTGCTTGTCGATACGTTGACGCGCATCAATGCCCTCAAACAGTGTTCGAGCCTCGTCATCAATGGTGCTGCAGCACTTGTCTTCGTCTTCTCGGGACATGTCCTGTGGGCAACCGCCGTGGTGATGCTGGTTTGCGCACTCGGCGGTGGTTACTTGGGCGGAAACCTTGCGACCCGCCTGCCCGCAGTCGTGCTGCAGCGCCTCGTGATCGTCGTCGGTGTGGTCGTCGCGGTGGTCTACAGCATCCGCACGTTCGGCTGAGGAATTACGCAGCGATCATGGTGCGTTGCGTCGCGGTAACATGGGCGGGGTCGGGCACGTTCGTGCAGATGCCGTCGATACCCATCGCGCAGAGGCGTGCAATCGTGGCCGGATCGTCGGGCGTCCAGACCCAGATTTCGCCACCACCACGGTGCACCTGCGTGACCAACTTCGGTGTCACTAGGCGATGTTGGACTGTCACGAGATCAATGCGGTATGCCTTCATCAGCAAATCGACACGGCCCGTCCAGACGAACCGCCAGAGACGATTGGCTGCCCAACCAAACGCACGCAGCCAATCGTGATGGCGGCGCGGAATCGTAAAGCCGATGCGAATACGGGGCTCGAGGTGGCGGATCCAGAGGGCCTGCTCCCACCCGCCACCTGTCAAGACGACGCGGTCGGTCATTCCGCCCTCGTGCAAGACGCGCACGAGTTGCTCGGACAGGCCATTCTGCTTGAGATCAAGATTGAGCGGAATATTGACGTGGCGCGCCAAGGCCAGAGCATCGCGCAGCAGTGGCGCAGTCAGGTTCGCACCGCGCTCGTGTGCGAGTACCAACTCGCCGTCAGAGCCACGGCGGCGGACATCGACCTCGACCATGTCGCAGTCGAGTCGAATCGCCTCGGCGATCTGGGCCAGCGTGTTGTCCCCAAGCCCAGTGCGGTAACCGCGATGTGCGATATGCAGATGCGTACCCATGTGTCTAGCGTAGCGCTCTGCCACGTCAAGCATCAAAAAATTCACCAAATCAACATATCGCTCTGGCTGGGCAAACCATGGCCGCAGAGCCGACGCGCGGACTCGAACCGCGGACCACTCGCTTACAAGGCGAGAGCTCTACCAGCTGAGCTACGTCGGCAACCTCTGCAGCGTAGCGACCGGTCGATGCGGCATCGTAGGTTCCGTGTACGACACGTTGCGCGTCTTGGTGGTCTCCAACATGGTGCCCTCGCTCGAGGTGCCGCAATATGGCGTCTTCGTGATGCGCCAAACCGCGGCGCTGGAGCAGGCCGGCTGCACTGTGGAGGTCGTTGGCATCGAGCAGCGCACCACGCGGTTACCAGGCACACTGCGCAAGTACGCTCGGCTGCGGAGCCAGGGTGCGCATGCGGCGGATCGCATGCAGGCCGACGTCGTATTGGGGCACTACCTCGTGCCGACCGCGCTGATCGCTCGGCGCGTGGCGCGTTCGGTTGGCGCTCCGTATGTGCTTGTCGCGCACGGTGGTGACGTCGGGCACCTCGAGCGATCCAGACCGCTGCGGACGGTTGTACGACGCGCGGTCTTGGGCGCGGCGGCCGTCGTCGCCGTTTCCAGCGAACTCGCTGCCCGGCTGACGGCCGTTTATCCAGGGCTCGTCGTCGATGTCATCAACACCGGCGTCGACCGCGCGCTCTTTCGTCCCGGCCCAGTCGACCTGACGGCGTACGGACCAGACCCGAGCCGGCCACTAGTGGTGCAGATTGGCAACCTGATCGAACGCAAAAATCCCGCGCGCCTCGCCGCGGCGGCCGCGCGGCTGTTTGCCGAGTGCGGTGGGGGCGAACTCTGGATCGCGGGCACGGGGCCACTGGCAGAGCAACTTGAGGGGGTGCCTCGCGTGCGTCTGTTGGGGGCTGTTCGCCCTGATCAGGTACCCGCGCTCCTGCGCGGCGCAGACGTCGCAACGCTCGTGGCGCTCAGCGAAGGCTATGGACTCGGTGCGCTGGAGGCCGTTGCCTGTGGCGTCCCCGTTGTCGTTTCTCAGACAGCGCCTGTGGCACGCGACCTGCCAGCCACCGCGGCCGTGCCGGTCGACCCGCTCAGCGAGGACGCGATTCTCGAGGGGCTGCACGCCGCACTCGCTCTCGCCCGCGATGATCCTGCCGGGCAGGCCACCGCAGACGCACACGCGGACGTCGTCCAGGCCCGCCGCCTCGCCGATCTACTCGAACGCATTGCGCGCGCACGAACCGCCTGATCACGCCTACTCGGCGGTAACGGTCGACGTCTCTTCGACATAGGCAGCAACACCAAAGTCGTCTTCCCAGAGGTTTTCGACGGTGCGAAATTCCTCGTCGGTCAGAGGCGGCGTGTCGGACGTCGCGGCAAACTCGTCGATCTGCTCGGCGTTGTAGATATTCGGCAGCACAGACGTTACGACATGCTCGTGGAGCAGCCACTGGATGGCGGCCTGGCCGAGCGTACGATCCTCGCGCTCGAGGAACCGCACCTGCTCGACCTTTTGTACACCCTCCACGAGCCACGACTTGGGGCGATGCTTGCGATGGTCGCTGTCGTCGAAGACGGTGTCGAGCGTGTACTTGCCTTCGAGCATGCCGGACGAGTGGGGGACACGCACGACAATCGAGGTGTCGTTGTTCTTTGCGCTGGCGATAAAGTCGCGGCCCGGCTGTTGCTCGAGCAGGTTGTGGATCACTTGAATTGCGTGGATTGGACGATTCTCGATCGCCCACATACCCTCTGTGCGCCAGCCGATCGCGGGGCCGAGGGCGACGCCGATCGAGCCGATTGTGCCTGCCTGCACAAGACCGTCGAGCATCTCGAACAGACCATCGTCTTGCAGGGCATCGAGGCGCGGGTTATGCAACTGGTAGAAATCGATGTGGTCGCGGCCGAGGCGGCGCAGGCTCTGCTCGAGTGCGTACTTGACGAACGCGGGCGTCCAGTCGTGCGGGCGCTCGACATGGCCCTTGCGCTCCCATGGCGAGTAGATGTCGTAGCCAAACTTAGTGCCGATCACGATCTCAGCGTCGGCGCCGAAGGCCTTTTCCAGCAGCGTCTCGCCACGTCCTTCGCCGTAGGTATCGGCGGTATCGAAGAAGGTGATACCGCGATCGCGGGCATGCTGGAGCAGCGCTACGGCGGCGTCGTCGGAGTACTCACCCCACCAACCAGTGGCGATGGTCCAGACACCAAAACCGACCTCAGAGACGTTGACACCACTGGATCCGAGCGCGCGCTGTTTCATACTTGGAGCGTAGCGCGGGTTCGTCGTGCCGTGCGAGGTGCCTGTGTTTGTAGAGTGAACACTCTGACGTTGGGAGGCACGCGTGTCGAAGCAGGGACTGGTGCGGTGAGGCTGCTGACCGATCTGCAGTGGCTCGACGCCGACGGTGCACTCGCTGACGGCTGGATCCTGATTGAACAGGATCGCATCAGTGCGTGTGGACACGGCGACCCACCGCAGACGTCGGAGGCAACCGTCGAGTCGCTTGCTGGCGCGATCGTCCTGCCCGGCTTTGTCGACCTGCACTGCCACGGTGGTGGGGGAGCATCGTTTTTGTCGGGTTCGACGGACGAGGCGCGCCAGGCGGCGCTGACGCATCAGCGGCACGGCACAACAACGAGTCTCGGCAGTTTGGCGTCGGCGTCTCAGAGCGACCTGTTGCGACAGATCGAGGCGCTTCTGCCACTCGTTGCCGACGGCACGCTGGCGGGTATCCATCTTGAGGGGCCATGGTTGGCGCCAGACTATTGCGGCGCGCACGACCCCACCGTGTTGCGTGGGGTTGCCGACGACGAGTTGGCCGAACTGCTTGCCAGTGGGCAGATCGCGATGGTCACGTTGGCGCCCGAGGTCGATGGTGCGCTCGCTGCGATCCCGCGGGTTGTCGCCGCGGGTGCGATCGTGGCGATCGGTCACACCGGCGCGGACGCGGCGCTGGTCATGCAGGCCATCGATGCGGGGGCGCGGGTCGCGACCCACCTCTTCAATGCGATGCCGCCGATGCATCACCGCCGGCCAGGGCCCGTGCCGACGTTGTTGCTTGATCCGCGCGTGACGATCGAGTTGATCGCTGATCTCGAGCATGTGGCACCGGCGATGCTGGAGTTGGCTGTGCGTGTTGCTGGTCCAGACCGCGTCGCGCTGATTACCGATGCGATTGCTGCAGCCGACGATGGCGACGGCGACCACCGACTTGGCGAAATGGATGTGATCGTCTCGGGTGGCGTTGCGCGACTGAGGAACGGGGGAGCGTTGGCCGGGAGCACGCTCACCCAGGATCTGGCACTGCGTCACCTGATGGAAGTCATTGGTGTCGATTTGGCGGCAGCCTCCACGATGCTTTCGGCAACACCCGCCCGCGCGCTTGGGTTGTCAGATCGTGGCCAGATTGCGCCGGGCCTGCGCGCCGACCTCGTCGTGCTGACGCCGGCGCTCGAGGTCGTTGACGTGATCCGCGCTGGTTCGAGTCGCGGCTAGTTGTTCTGCCTATGAGCCTGCGAGACGGTCGCCAGCGAGCAGCGCGGCACCGAGCGCACCACAGTCGTCTCCGAGCTCGGAGAGAACAATCTGATTCGCGGTTTCAGGACGCAGCAAGACGGGCTGCGCAGCAGCGCGGACGTCGCCGAGGAAGCGGTCACCAAGCCGAGTCGCGAGGCCACCACCGATCACAACACAGTCGATGTCGAGCAGGTTTGCGGCGCTGCCCGCTGCCGTACCAACGGCGCGAGCGGCCTCTGTGATCAGCCCTGACGCGAGTTCGTCACTCTGTAGGCAGGCGTCGAGCCAGACGCGGCTGGTCAGGCGTGTGCGTCCTTGCTGCTCCATCAAGTCGAAGAGGACCGTCGGGCGACCCGCGTCGTACTGCAGGCGAGCGGTCTGCTCGAGCGCGCCCCGCCCGGCATAGGCCTCAAGGCATCCGTTGCGCCCACAGCCACACTGGCGTCCGGCCTGCACAACGACGGTATGACCGATCTCGCCGGCGGCACCACCACCGAGCCACAGTTCGCCGTTGAGGATCAACCCGCCACCCACACCCGTGCCGCAGAAGATGCCGAGCAGGTTGGTTCGACCGCGTCCAGCCCCGAGCCGATGCTCGGCCACGATGCTGGCCTGCACGTCGTTGGCCAGCGCAACGGGCACGCCGAACATGTCGCCGACGATTCCCGCAACGGGCACGGGCTGGTCCCAGCCGGCGATGTTCACGGCCTGTAGCACGACGCCCGCGGCAGCGTCGATCTGGCCAGGTGCACCAATACCGATCGTGGCGACGGCGGTGGCCGGCTGGTCCGCCCGTACCAGGAGCTGCTCGATCGTCTCCTGGACGCGTGTAAGTACGGCGCTTGGTCCGCCCGTCGCAGGCGTCGTGCCACGCTTGCGCGCCACGATCGAGCCATCGCTGGCAACCAGCAGCGTCTGGATCTTGGTCGCGCCAAGATCGACACCAACCCGTAGGTTCATCGTGCCCATCCTGTGCTGTGGTCGGTGTTCGTGGTATCCACGCGGGACGACGTTACCACTCAGCGGTGGCTGCCTCGTCGGCGAATCGGCGTTTGATCCTGACGATCCGGGTAGACTCAGCGCATGCTTGAAGGTATTTTTGTTGCACTACAGGTCATCCTTGGGATCCTCGCGATCCTGCTCGTGCTTGCCCACTCCGGCAAGGATACGGGCCTCTCGGGTGCCTTTGGCATTGGTCAGTCGCAGTTTGGTGCGACGCAGGTGATGGAGCGCAACCTGACGCGCTTCACCGTCATCATCGCGATTCTGCTCATCGCCAACACTATTCTCCTCGGCTTTCTGCTCGCATGAGCCCGGAAATGAACGAGACCCGCCTAAGCGGGCCTCGTTGTCGTACGGGAGGAGTAGAGAAGGCCGCCTTGGAGGGCGATGGATCGAGTCACCTTTCTCGTCTAGCATTTGATCTTTCGTGCAGGCAGACCCCGGCGGACGAGTCGAGTTCAGATCAGCACCACCGGCAGGCATGATGGCTGAGCGGCAACCACGACTGATCGCCTCCGACCTGGACGGCACGCTGCTCGATCCCGAGGGCGAGGTCAGCATCCGCACCCGCCGCGCACTCGACCGCGCGACCGCGCTTGGCATCGACGTTGTGCTCGTGACCGGCCGGCCACCCCGCTGGGTGCGCGACCTTCCCGCCGCGACGGGCGCTCACTCGGTCGTGGTCTGTGCCAACGGTGCACTGCTTTACGACGTCGATGAGCACGTCATCATCGACCACGCACCGCTCGCGTCACCGCTCGCGGTCGAACTCGTCGAGCACCTCCGGGCCGACGCCCCCGATTGTGTGTTCGCCTGCGAGATGGCGTTTCAGTTCGGCCGCGACACTGCCTATTCGACCCGCTACAACACGCCCGATACGCTGATCGGTGACGTCCGCGAGATGGTGGCAGCAGCCGAGACAACGAAGTTGATCGTCCGCGATGACGCGATCAATCACGGCGAGCTGGTGCGGATCGTGGCGACAGTCGTTGGCGACCGGGCCGAGGTGACGCACTCGGGATATGGGATCGTCGAGATCTCCGCCAAGGGAGCCGACAAGGCGCGCGGCCTGCGCGTGGCCTGCGACCGCCACGGCATTGACCTGGCCGACACGATCGCCTTCGGGGACATGCCTAACGATCTACCGATGCTGCGGATTGCGGGGCGTAGTGTTGCGGTCGCCAATGCGCATGCCGACGTGCTCGCGATCGTCGACGAGGTCACCCTCTCGAATGCCGACGATGGCGTGGCGGTCGTGCTCGAGCGCATGCTCGGGCGCTAGCCCCTTCAGGCTCGCGTAACGTCGCGTTGTGGCCTGACCCCAAAGCAACGTTGATCACGCCATCTGACGCAGCACCATCGGGAGAATTCCCCCGTGGCGCAGGTACTCGATCTCGACGGGCGTATCGACGCGGGCGAGTGCGGCAAACGATTCCTCCGAACCGTCGGCGCGCGTGATCGTGACCTGGATCGAACCACCAGTCTCGAGCGTTGGCAGACCCGAGACTGCAATCGTCTCGGTGCCGTCTAGCGCGAGCGTGGCGCGAGAAATGCCCTCGGGAAACTGCAGCGGAAGGACGCCCATCCCGACGAGGTTCGAGCGGTGGATGCGCTCGTACGACTCGGCGATCACGACCTTGACTCCGAGCAGCAACGTGCCCTTGGCCGCCCAGTCACGCGACGAGCCCGAGCCGTACTCGCGGCCCGCAACGATCATCAGCGGCACACCGTCGGCCTGATAGCGCTCGGAGGCGTCATAGATCGACAGCACGTCGCCCGATGGCTGATGGGCGGTGATGCCGCCTTCCGTACCGGGGACGAGTTCGTTGCGGAGGCGGATGTTCGCGAACGTACCGCGCACCATCACCTCGTGGTTGCCGCGGCGCGCGCCATACGAGTTGAACTCGCTCTGCTCGACGCCATGTTCCAAGAGCCAGCGACCAGCCGGACCGTCGGGCTGGATCACACCGGCAGGCGAGATGTGGTCGGTCGTAATCGAGTCGCCCAGCACGGCAAGCGCGCGCATGCCGGTGATATCGGTCAGATCGTGTGGCTCGGCCGGCATGCCCGTAAAGAAGGGGGGCTGGCGCACATAGGTCGAATCGGCATGCCAGTCCATCGTCTCGCCCGTCGGGGCGGACAGTGCGCGCCAATGCTCGTCGCCATCCCAGATTGCGCCGTACTCCTTGGCATAGAGATCCTCGGTCAAGGATGCGGCGATGACCTCCTTGATCTCTTCGAGGGACGGCCAGATCTCGGCCAGCATGACGGGCTCACCGTCGGAGCCAATGCCGATCGGCTCGCTGGTCAGGTCGATATCGAGCGTGCCGGTCAACGCGTAGGCGACGACGAGTGGGGGTGAGGCGAGGTATGCAGCGCGCACCTTCGGGTGCACGCGTCCCTCGAAGTTGCGGTTGCCCGACAAGACGGCGCCGACGGCGAGTTCGTGCTCGGAAATCGCGGCGTCGAGTGCCTCGGGCAGTGGCCCCGAATTGCCAATGCAGGTCGTGCAGCCATAGCCGACGAGGTTGAAGCGCAACTCGTTGAGCGGCTCTGTCAGCCCGGCCTTGTCAAGGTAGTCGGTGACGACGCGCGAGCCTGGCGCGAGGCTCGTCTTGACCCAGGGCTTGGTCTCGAGCCCACGAGCACGCGCGTTGCGCGCGAGCAGACCCGCGGCAACCATCACAGACGGGTTCGACGTATTCGTACACGAGGTAATCGCGGCGATCACGACGCTGCCGTGGTCGACCGTGCAGTCCTCGGCCGTCGTGGTAGCGCCTGCGGCCCCGCTTGGGATGAGCGCCGCGACCGGGATGCGCACCGGCGAAGACTTGCGCGGGAAGGCCTGATGGAAACTCTCGCGGACGCCACC
>SHUX01000020.1 GCA_009694475.1 Thermoleophilia bacterium | reverse complement strand
CACATCGCGTTGCACGCTGTTGACGGCTTCGAATTGCCGCGCGACATGCCGTGCTTTCGCGACCCCGACAACCTCGTCTATGGCAAATCCGAGGCGGGCGGCATCCTCTTTGGTGGCTACGAGCCCGACGCGCCGGCGCGGTGGATCGATGGTGTGCCGTGGGAGCACAGCGCACGCTCGCTCCCGCCGAGTGAGGAGCGCTTCGCACAGTTGATGGCGGGCGCGATTCGGCGTTTCCCCTTCCTCGAGAAGGCCGGTGTCGTCAGCCTAGTCTGTCATCCCGACGCGATGACGCCGGATGGCAACCCATTGCTTGGACCAGTGCCTGGCGTGCCTGGTTTTTGGATGGCCGCAGGGCTCTCACTGAACGGCTTTGGTGGGGCCGGTGGTATTGGCAAGACGATCGCCGAGTGGATCACGACAGGCGAGACGGAACTGGATGTGTCCGGCTACCGACCGTGGCGTTTCGGCTCGGTCTATCGCGACCCGCAGCATGCTGCGATCGCTGCGCAAGAGGCCTACCGCTACTACTACCGCCTGCGCTATCCGTTCGATCAGGACGAGTGGGGGCGTCCGACGCGCCTGTCCGCGCTGCACGGTCGGCTCCAGGAGGCCGGAACGGTATTTGGTGTCAAGTCGGGCTTCGAGCGTGCCGACTACATCGACCCGGGCAAGCCGTGGCGTCGGATGGGTGCCGATCAGCGTGCCTGGGGTTGGGGCAAGCCGCCCTTCTTCGAGCTCGTCGGCGCAGAGCATCGTGCGCTGCGCGAGGCCGTGGGCATCATCGACCTGTCGAGCTTCGGCAAGATTTCGATTGAGGGGTCTGATGCTGAGGCGCTCGTCGAATTTGCCTGCGATGCCTCGATGGATCGGGCGATCGGCAGTGTCATCTATACGCAGATGCTCGACCACCGCGGCGGCATGATCGCGGACGTTACGGTCACGCGTCTCGCCGAACAGTGCTTCCGGATGGTGACGGGCGCGGGAGCGCTCGCCTCTGATCTCGGCTGGCTGCAAGGCATCGCCCATCGTCTCCAGCTCGGTGTGGCATTGACTGATGAGAGCGATCGCCTGTCGGTGATTGGCATCTGGGGCCCGCATGCACGTGCGGTGATGACCGCTGTCACGACGACGGACCTCGACAATAGGGCTTTCCCGTTCGGCACTGCGCAGGACATCCTCGTCGGCTCGTCGCCGGCCTTCGCACAACGCATCACGTACGTCGGCGAGTTTGGCTACGAGCTCTATGTCGACCCGACCTGGACGGTCGCCGTCTGGGATCGGCTGATGGCAGCTGGTGCGGAGCACGGGATTCGCGTCTGTGGCTATCGCGCGCTCGATGGACTACGCATGGAGAAGGGCTACCGCTATATCGGCACCGACCTGACGCCGAACGACACGCCCGACCAGGCTGGCCTTGCGTTCTGCGCCAAGAAGGAGGCTGATTTTGTCGGCCGCGATGTCCTCTTGATGCGTCGTGAAGAGGGCTTTACGACGCGCATTCGTACGCTCGCATTGGGCGGTGGTGGTTGGATCTCCGCTTATGGGGGTGAGGTTGTCCTGCGCGACGGCGTGGCGATCAGTCGGCTGCGCTCTGTCGCCTACGGCTATAGCGTCGAGCGGATGCTGGCGTATGCGTACCTACCGACTGACGTAGCGGAGGGTGAGCAGTTGGTCGTCGAGACGCTCGACGGGCCGGTGACGGCAACGGTTGTGGCTGACCGGTTGGTCGACCCTAGCGGTACCCGATTGCTCTGATCACGCTTGGCGACGCGCCTTGAGGCGGTGGATCACGATGGGGGTGGTGCTGACGATGACAATCAGGATGATCGCGTACTCGAGATTGTTCTTGATCACCGGCACATTGCCGATCAGGTAGCCAAGCACTGTGAGGCCGACGGTCCAGATAAAAGCGCCGATCATGCTGTAGAGCGCAAAACGCCGAAAATCCATCTTGCTGGCACCGGCCAGCACGGGGATGAACGTGCGCACGATCGCAATGAAGCGACCGAGAATGATCGCCACCGCGCCGTAGCGTTTGAAGAACTCTTCCGTATGGTCGAAGTATTTTTGCTTGAAAATGCGCGAATTCTCGCGTTGAAACAACGTCGGACCAGCCCGACGACCGATCCAATAGCCAACCAGATTGCCCGCCAGGGCCGCCACAAACAGGATCAGACAGGTCGCCCAGATTGACATGCCAATGGCGCCGTTGCCGACGAACAGGCCGACGACGAATAGCAGCGAGTCGCCCGGCAAGAAGAAGCCGATCAGTAGCCCGCACTCAGCAAAAATGATCCCCGCAGCCACCCAGATCGCGAGATGGCCCGCGTTATTGAGGATCTCATCGGGCTTGAGGAAGGACAGCGGGCTCGCGAAGATGGGCGCGATCAGCGAGGCGAGCAGCACCTACAGAGTGTACGTGAAGATGTCGGGGGTTTTGGTGGTCTTGGTGGGTGGTCTTGGCGCGTCAGGCGGCCTGACAGGGTGAACCCCCGTTAGACCTCGGCGAGGCCCTGCAGATCAACGTCTTTGAGCCAACGCCGAAACGCAATCGAGGAGAGGTCCGGCACCTTGATGTGGAGCTCTTCTTTGAGCGAGGTTGGGATCTCCTCGGGGCGAATGCTCTCGACGACAATCCGATCCTGTTCGAGGATGTGAAGGTAATCACTGACGAAGTTCGCGTTGGTTTCGACGTAGTTGCGGAAGGCTATTCGGAAGACCGTCGTCTTCTTCGCTGCGGTTGGTGAGGCGATCACCATCACAGACATCACGTTGCCGGATAAATCGCCGTCGACCGTCACGTAGAGATGCATCGTGAAGGGGTAGACGTGCGTGTAGACATAGGTGATCCGCGAGTTTTGTGTGCCGTCGACGCTGCGCCAGAACTGGTTTGGAACGCAAAACCACTGTCCCCAATCTTTGGCGTGGAGCTCGTAGGGATCCTGGTGCGGCGCGTCGGGGTCGCCCAACAGTTCCGGGTGTACGAAGGGAAAGTGCGATACGTCCATCGAGTTCTCAGTCGAACGGCCGGCCGAGGTGTTCCACTCGAGCACGCTGAACAGTTCGGTGCTGAAGGTCGGGTCCTGATCGAGATTCTCCGGGACGTGCGGGATCTCTTGGATCGGGTCTTCGAGTGCCACCCAGACAAGCCCGTAGCGCTCTGCGACGTGGTACGCGACTGCGCGAGCCGCTGCGGGAATTGGCGTATCGGGCTGTGCGGGGATCTTCACGCAGGCGCCGGTGGAGTCGTATTCCCAGCCGTGGTAGGGGCAGATGATGCAGCCATTCTTGACCTCGCCGAGCGAGAGCGCCGTGCCACGGTGGATACAGAGGTCTTTGAAGACACTGATGCCGGCAGCGCTGCGGAAGGCAACGAGTTTCTCGTCGAGCAATACGTATTGCTGAGGCTGCTCGGTGACATCTTCGACGCGCGCGATGGGATGCCAGAATTGGGAGAGGCGCTTGGTGGGCTGTGGCATCACACGTGCCCGTGCTCGAGGATCTGGTCGAGCCAGGCGTCGATCAAGACATGGGCATGCGGAAGCATGCGCTCGGAATGCTCGAGGACACCCGCCAGCAGCTGATCGAGACCACCTGGGCCAAGCACGCTCTCGGCCGCCGACTTGTAGGCCGGGATCTGCGCCCATTCGTCGGCGAGCCGCTGGTCGACCTCGAGATGAAACTGCACGCCGTAGGCGACCTCGCCAAAACGAAAGCCCTGGTTCGCATAGGCTGGGCTCGAGAACAGGCTGACGGCGCCGTCGGGTAGTTCGAAGGTATCACCGTGCCACTGCAGGGCTTTGAAGGTCGGCGGCAGGATCGATGTGACGGGGTCACGCAGGCCCTCCTCGGTCAGCATCACATCGAGTATGCCGACCTCTGGCGTTTGACCTGCATAGACCCGAGCGCCGAGTGCAGCGGCGAGCAGCTGCACGCCAAGACAGGCACCAAAGTAGGGGAGACCCGCTCGGACCGCGTCGCCGATTAGGTGCTTCTCTGCCACCAGCCACGGATACGCGGCGTCCTCGTAGACACCCATTGGGCCACCCATCGCGATAATCGCGTCAAAATCGCGCCAATCGGGTAGCGCTTCGCCCTCGTCAACCTCGACCGGGAACAACAGGTGGCCGCGGGCGGCAAGAGCACTGCCATAGGCGGCGGGTGGCTCACACTCGATGTGCTGGAGCACCAAGATATGCATAGGTCGAGTGTACTGGGAACCGACGGCAGATCAGACTCGCGGTTCGTAGCGCCCGTACAATCGGTCGTGCAATGCGCATCCTTGTCCTTGCCGCCACTATGCCCGAACTCGCCTGGGTGACAGACGACGAGCTGCTCGCCGTTGGCATTGGTCCTGTCGAGGCGGGAATCGCAACGGCTGCGCGCCTCGCCAACGATCCACCAGACGCGATTCTGCACGTTGGCATCGCGGGAGCCCGTCGGGCAAGTGGATTACAGATCGGCGATGTTGTGCTTGGTACCGAGAGTCGCTACAGCGACTTGGTAGCGGCCGTTCCGACGCTGATCACATCCGGTCAACCCGATCTGGACCTGCTTGCTCGGGTCGCGACGCTCCTGCCTGCGGCACGGCAGTTACCGATCGCGACGACAGCGATGGTTGGTGGCAGTCGCGACTGTGATGTCGAGGCGATGGAGGGCTTTGCCGTCTTGCGCGCGGCTGCCGAGGCTGGCGTGCCCTGCGTCGAAGTGAGGGCGATCTCGAACATGATTGAAGAGACCGATCGTGCCAACTGGGACGTTCCAGCCGGGCTCCGTGCAGTCGCCGACGCAGGACGCACCGTCGTCAGCGGACTCTAAGAGTCGGACTTCTTGGGGGCGGGCGTGCTGCTCGACGAATCGCTCGACGTGCTGCTCGACGAATCGCTCGACGTGCTGCTCGACGAATCGCTCGACGTGCTGCTCGACGAATCGCTCGACGTGCTGCTCGACGAATCCGATTTCTTGGCGTCGTCGCCCCTAGTGGACTTCTTCGTCTCGCCTCCCTCAGACTTGGCTTCGGAACGCGACTTCTTGCCACCCTTGCCGTAGTCCGTGGAGTAGAACCCGGTGCCCTTGTAATGAATCGACGGTGCGAACAGCACGCGCTCGACCTTTTTACCGCAGGTACCGCATTTCTTGAGCGGCTCGTCCGTCATCTTCTGGAAAGCCTCAGTCAGATGACCGTCGGCACACTTGTATTCGTACGTTGGCACGGGGCGCATGATAGCGCGCGCAGAAAAATCTCCGGCAGCACACGGGCGTGAGTGCTACCGCGAGTGCGAGGCTACGATGCAGCATGCGTGCGGATCGCCATTGTCACTGACTACTACTACCCTCATCTCGGCGGGATTACCGAGCACGTCCATGGCCAGGCCACGGAGTTAACGCGTCGTGGTCATGAGGTGACCGTGGTGACGGGCAACGTCGTGCGTCCGCCTGGGATCGTCGATGGCGAGATTCATCCGGAGGACGACATTCCCTTCGAGCTCGTTCGTGTCGGCACCGCGTTGCCGGGCTATGGCAATGCCTCGCAGACGTATCACGTGGTTGATCCGCTGCTGCGCCGCAAATTGCGCAAGATCTTTCAGGAGCGCAAGGTCGATGTCGTTCATGTGCACTCGCCGTACAGCCCGATCCTGCCGATGCTTGGCGTGTTGGCGGCCCCGAAGAACGCCGTCACCGTTGGCACCTTCCACTCTGTCTTTCCACGCACCTTTGGCTTTGATATTGCTGCACCGGTGCTGCGGCGTGTGATTAGCCGCCTCGATGGCAAGATCGTGGTTAGTGAGGCCTGCATCGGCTCGCTCGCACCGTATCTTCCGTACGAGTACACCGTGATCCCAAATGGCATTGACGATCGCCACTTCTCGCCCGAGGCCGATCCGATCCCCGCCTTGCGCGACGGGAAGACAAACATCCTCTTTCTCGGCCGTTTCGATCCGCGCAATGGGCTCGACACGATGATCGGCGCCTTCACGGAGGTACGTCGTCGTGTCGGGCCAGAGGTGCGACTGATCGTGGTAGGTGACGGACCCTTGCGTTCGCGCTACCAGAAGCTCGTGCCTCGCGACATTGCGGATGACGTGCACTGGGCTGGGCGCGTCAACTGGAATCGGCCGCGTTATTACGCGACCGCTGACATTCATTGCACGCCCTGTCAGCGGGCATCGTTCGGGATGGTGCTGCTTGAGGCGATGAGCTGTGGACGCCCGGTCGTCGCGAGTCGGATTTCTGGCTTCCAACTGCTAATGGAGCACGGCAAGCAGGGGCTCCTGATCTCGCCTGCCGAGAACGTTGAGCGGTTTGCCGAATCATTGATGTATCTGATCGAGCGCCCCGAGGAGCGCGAGCGGATGGGCCGCGAAGGTCGTAAGACGGCGGTGAGCGAGTATGCCTGGACCAAGGTTGCCGCCCAACTGGAGGAGCACTATCTCGACTTGCTTGAGCGAGGGCCGGGCGGATGAACAAGCATCAGACGATCCTGCGAGCCGTTGTGATTGGACTGGTTGTGATCGTGGCCACGGTGATCGCCGATGGTGTGCTCGTCCGGATGCACCTGTCCTGGCTGGCGTGGGTCGTCGACGTTGGCGTCGCCCTGCTCTTGACGATCGGCGTCTGGGGGATGTTCGGGGCCAGCTCGCCATTATTTGGCGGCGTCATCGACGGTTCGCGGATCCGTCGTCCGGTGGTGGCGTTGACCTTTGACGATGGACCATCGCCCGAGACCACCCCGAGAATCCTGGATGCCCTCAAAGCGGAGGGCGTCCGCGCCACGTTCTTCGTCCTAGGCAAGCATGCCGAGCAATACCCGGAGCTGGTCGAGCGCATTGTGCGTGAGGGGCATGAGCTGGGGAACCACGGCTACGACCATGGCATTCTCGCCTTTGCGGGTCCAGCCCAGGTGCATCGTCAGCTGCATCGCACGGAGCGCCTACTGCAGCAGTCGGGTGCGCCTCCGGTGCGCGTTTTCCGGGCGCCACACGGGTTTCGTAGCCCCTTCGTCTCGAGTACTGCTCGACGACTTGGGTATGCGACCTGCGCCTGGTCGGCAGGTGTCTTCGACACGGCCAAGCCAGGCACGGATGTAATCGTCCAGCGCTCTGTCAAGGCGCTCAAGCCGGGTGCGATCCTGCTCTTGCACGATGCCGATGGTTGGGGTAGTGATGATCGTTTGCAGACGGCAGAGGCGGTACCAGCGATTCTTGAGGCTGCGCACGTGCAAGGCTACGAGTTGGTCACGATGAGCGAGATCGCTGCGCTCGACCCACCCAAGCCGATCTCGTGGCGACGGCTCACGATCGTTGCTATCGCCGTCGTGGTGCTTGCCGCGATCGGACTGGCGCGCGTCGATCGGGGCGAAGTGACTGCCATCTTCGACACGTTCCGTAGTCTCAGTATTCCGTTGCTGATCCTGTCTCTGATTGCCAATTTTGTGTCGGTCGCCTTCAAGGCTGTGATTTGGAAGGCATCGCTCGACTCGGTGCCTGGCGTCAAGGCGCCCTACCGCGCGGTGGTGCCTGCGATCTTTGTCGGCTTCCTGCTCAACACCGTTCTGATCGCGCGGATTGGCGAGGTTGGGCGGATGGTCGTCCTGCGCAAGCGTCTCGAAGAAGACGGTCAAGACGTACCTGTTTCGACGATGACGGCCACGGTTCTAATGGAGCAACTCGTGCTTGGAATTACGCTTGCCGTCCTGCTCGTGGCGATGGTGTTTAGTGTCGACGGCGTCCCCGACTGGGCTGGTCGTGGCACCCTGATCTTGTTGGGTGTCGTGGTGGCGGGCCTGCTTGGTGTGGCGGTCGTCGAGGCCGTCAGCCGTTGGCGACTGCGGCGAGGCGATGTCGCAGAGGACTACGCCCGTACGTGGTGGCGCTCGACGCTACGGACAATCGAGTTTCATCTCCATGCCGTCAGTCGTGGCGCGCAGCTCTTGCGACGCCCGTGGCTTGCGATCATCTCGTTTGGTGCAGGCATCCTGTCGTGGGTGGCACAGATCATCGGCATCTATCTTGCCCTGGCAGCCTTCAACATCGATACGCATCGATTGGCTGCCGCCTGTGTCGTTTTTCTCGTCTCCAATCTCGTCGGCTTTATTCCGCTCGTGCCTGGCAACTTTGGGGTCTTCCAGATCGCTGTCGCGACGGCGTTGTCGCAGGCCTTTGACATCAGTTTTGGTTCTGCGGTGACGTTCGCGATTGGATTGCAGATCATCGAGGTTGCGCTTGGTGCGGGGCTGGGCTTCGTCTTTCTCTCGCTTGCCGGCCTGTCGTTTGGAGATGTCCGACGTACGATCTCTCGAACAGAAGACGAGGAGGCCGGGCTTCGATTTGGTCCGCCTCCCCTGATTTCTGACGTGCGCGGAGGAGCGCTCGGAGCGTGAGACAGATCGCGTGTGTGCTCGTAGTCGTGCTGATCACCGGACTGGTCACGGCGTGTGGACTTGAACCAAAGCAACGGTTGCTACCAGCGGGATTTGCGAAGCCTCGTTTCATGCTGATCTCAGATGAGGCCCAAGGACCAATCCTGATCGGCGGTGACTACGGGATGCAGATCAGCGTGGATGGTGGGAGAACATGGCAGCAGACGGATAACGGGAGTGCGCCGGCACTGACGGCTGCTCCGTTTGGTAGCGAGATCTTGATTTCGCGTGGGACGACGATGCAGGTCTACGGCTACGCCTTGACGTCACCGGCCGCGGCAGCCGTGCCGTGGCCCTTTTCGGGTGTCGTCACCCAGTTGGCAGGCACGGCGCGTCGGAATAGGTTGTGGGCACTGGGGGGTAAAGGCGAGGCCGCGTTGCGCTTGCGGTACTCGAATGATGGTGGTGTTTATTGGTGGACGATGCCAGCGATCGGATTGTGTCGGCAGCCACGAAACTTCGCGGTTAGTGCCGCGAAGGCCCCGCGCCCCGAGCGGCTCTGGGTTGCCTGTGGGCGCGATGGTCTGTTTGTCTCCAATGATCTTGGAGTCAATTTCGAGCGAGTGGATGGGATCTCGCGGGCCTTGACGGTGGCGGCGGCTCGCAGCAAATCGGGACACGTGGTTGTGACGATGCCGCAGGTGGTGGTGACAAAGAATAGCGGTTCGACGTGGTACCTCAGCGGTATCGATGCGAGCGCGGTTGCAATCGATCCACGCAACCCCGACCTCGTCTTTGCGGCTGGGCTGGGCGGGCGGCTGTATGCATCGCTCGACGGCGGTCGCTCGTTCTAGCGATGCAGGGCGGTGGTGCCCTCGCCGAGGGCGAGCAGCCACTCGGGCACGCGTAGTGGGCGCCCGTCGCCGTTGACACAGGCGTGCGCTGTCACGCCCGTCGCAGCGGTCTGTCCGTCGACGTCGAGCAGGTAGGCGATCTGTAGCAACGTCCGCGAGATCTCACCGACTCCGGCGTGGATTGTGACGGCATCGCCGAAGCGAATTGCGTGGCGATAGCGCACGTTGACTTCGACGACGGCGAGGTCAAGTCCGTTGCTGTGGACCTCGGCATAGTCGTGGCCACCGTGGGCAATCAGTGCGACGCGGGCCTCTTCGAGCCACGGCAGGTACGAGGCGTGATGCACGACGCCCATCGCGTCGGTCTCGGCAAACCGGACACGGATCGGATGCGTGAAGGGGTAGCAGTCACGAGCGAGTGGCGGCACGATCAGCGTGGCAGCCACCGGCTAAGACGCGGTTTCCTCGGATGGGTGGATCCGGCCTGTGGTGTGCTTGAGTGGTTGGCCGCCGCGTCCTGAGCGATAGCCAATGATCTCCGCGAGAATCGCGACGGCAGTTTCGGCGGGCGAGTGCGCGCCGATATCGAGGCCGACGGGTCCGTAGATGCGACCGATCTGCTCGTCGGTATTGCCCGACTCGCGCAGGCGCGCATTGCGCTTCTCTTGCGTGCGCCGCGAACCGAGGGCACCGACGTAGCCGACGTCGAGGTTGAGCGCGAGTGAGATCGCGGGGTCGTCGATCTTGGGGTCGTGGGTGAGGACGACGAGGTGGTCGGCCGCTTCGAGTGCGAGCTCCGAATAGGCCTTGTCGGGCCATGAGGTAAGAATCACGTCCGCGCTGGGAATCCGCTCGGGCGTCGCAAACTTGGCGCGCGGATCGACAATTGCCGTCCGCCACCCGAGCGTTTTGGTCATCCGACAGAGAGCCTCAGCCGTGTCGACCGCGCCGACGACGATGACACGAGGTGCCGGATGAATGCTCTCGACGAACAACACCAGCTCGCCTTCGAGGTCGAGGGCGATCGATTCTTCACGCGCGACGGCATCGGCAATGGTTTGCTCGGCGATCGTGCGAAGGTCGCCGGCGAGGGTGCCGGTCAGCGCACCGCTGTCGGCGTCGAAGACAAGGCCCTCGCCGTTCTGATCGCCGTTAAAGATCGTGGCGATCGCGCCCCGTCGCAGTACGGGTCGCGCACGGAAGTGGTCGAGTGAAACCCAGAGCTCGCCACCACAGGCGAGACCGACCTCGAGTGCGAGGTCGTCGGAGATGCCGTAGTGGATCAGGCGTGGGGCAGAGGTGTTGTCGGCAAACATTGCTTGGGCCGCGCCATAGATATCGCCCTCAACACAGCCGCCCGAAACCGAGCCTGCCATCTCACCACTGGAGGAGACGGCGAAGACGCTCCCGATCGGCCGCGGAGCCGACCGGTACGTGCGCACGACGGTCGCGAGCGCGACGCTGTCGCCACGCGCAACCCAGTCGGTAGCAGTGGTGAGTGTTTCGTCGTTCATGCGGCGCTCCAGAGCGTGGCAGGTCGCAGCCTTGCGCGTCGACTACCCGAGGCACGTAACGCCTCGGCCAACGACTCGAGCGCGAGCAGGTTATGGCCCGGCAGGAAGACATCGACATAGGGCAGCGCTGTGGCCATGCCAGCCGCCAGCGGCTCGTAGCCTTCAGTGCCCTTGAGGGGGTTGACCCAGATAATCGAATGGCAGCGGCGGCGCAGCCGGGCCATTTCGAGCGCCAGTTGCGACACATCGCCGCGCTCCCAGCCGTCCGACACGATCACCACGACGGAGCCGCGCGTCAGGCCGCGGCGACCGTAAAGATCGTTGAAGGCCTTGAAGGCATCGCCGATCCGAGTCCCTCCGGCCCAGTCGGGTACGGCGCGCGAGGCGCGTTGCAGCGAGGCCTCGGGGTCGTAGCCGCCGAGGTACGGCGTCAGGCGTGTCAGGCGCGTGCCGAAGGTGAAGGCCTCAACCTTGCGGCCTGCACTGACGGCGGCCTGCAGGAAGAGCACGAGTGCACGACTGTAGGGCTCCATCGAACCCGAGACATCGCAGAGGAAGACCACGCGTCGCTCGACACGCTTTTTGCGGCGAAAGGCTCGCTCGACAGGTTCGCCCTCGCGGCGCATGGCGCGGCGTAGCGTCTCGCGGGGTGCGATCTGAAAGCCGTTGGGGGCGAGCTCAAGGCGCCGCGATGGCCGCGTCGGCAGGACCCGCACGAGCCGAACCATCAACGCGCGAAGCCGCAGTAGTTCGGTGCGAGTCAACGTCGAGAAGTCGCGCTCACGCAGGCGCTCGTCGGCGCTGTACGCCGCCAGCACGTCGGGTTCCTCTTGCTGGTCATCCTGCTCGTCCGGATCCTCGCTATCGCCTGGGCGCGGGGCTGCAGCCGGGGGTTGTGGGCGCTCGTCAATCCCGATCCCCAGCTCCGGTGCTTTGCCACCGAGTCGGGTCGGGTCCTTCTCGAACCAGGCACGGAAGGCGCGATCGAAGATCTCGAGGTCGTCGCGTCGTGCGATTAGCGTGCACGCGAGTGCTGCATAGACCTCGTCGCGTCGGCGTAGATCAATCTCGTCGAGCGCGCGGAGCGCGTCTTGGATGCGGCCGGGTCCGACCTCGACACCTGCCTCGCGGAGGATGCGCCCGAACGTGACGAGCTTGCGGACGACGGCGTCGCCAGCGTTCATCAGCCGGCGGGGGTCTGCGCGTCGGCGGCGGTACGAGCCTGTTCGACGAGCTGCTGCAGGTCGGCGTCGCGAACACGTCCAATGTCCTCGTGGAACTTCAGCACCGAACCGAGCGTTAGATCGACGACGCCGGCCTCGAGTTCTTCTTGGCCGAGCGCGAGAAGCGCCTGCGTCCAGTCGATCGTCTCGGCGATGCCGGGCTGCTTGGTCAGGTCGAGCGTGCGGAGTTCGTGTACAAAGGCGGCTGCCTGGGCGGCGAGGCGCTCGGGTGCCGTGGGGACACGCGCGCGGACGATGGCGATCTCTCGCTCAAGGTCGGGTAGTTCCACCCACGTGTAAAGGCAGCGACGCTTGAGCGCCTCGTGGAGTTCGCGGGTGCGGTTCGAGGTCAGGAAGACGACGGGACGACGCTCGGCCGTGATCGTGCCGATCTCAGGAATCGTCACCTGAAAGTCCGACAGCAGCTCGAGCAGAAACGCCTCGAACTCATCGTCGGCACGATCGATCTCGTCGATCAGCAGGACGGGTGGAATCTCGTCGTCGCAGGCGATCGCATCGAGCAACGGACGGCGCTCGAGGAAGCGTGGTCCAAACAGCTCGTCAAGGACCTCCTCGCCCTGACGGGCGTCACCCGTCGCCTCGAGGGTGCGGATGTACAGCATCTGGCGCGCATAGGCCCAGTCGTAGAGCGCGTGGGCGACGTCGATGCCTTCGTAGCATTGGAGGCGAATCAGGCGGGCTCCAAGCGCGTCTGCCACGACTTTCGCGAGTTCGGTCTTGCCGACGCCAGCCTCGCCCTCGAGCAGAACAGGCTTACCGAGTTTGAGCGCTAGGTGTACTGTCGTCGCGAGGCCGCGATCGGCAAGGTACGAGCGTTCGGCCAGTGCTTGCTGGACACCGTCGATCGAATCTCGCATCTCGTTGCTACTCACCACGCCTCCGTACGTCGAGGGTTCGTTAGGGAGACGATACCCTCCGTAGAGAGATCGCGTGTCCAGCGAGTACTTCGCAGTTGCGCGCAAAAGCGATTAGAGGAGCTGACATGGAAGACGTCGAGGCATTCGCAGGGCGTGCAATCAAGGCCTTGGGCGATGACAACCTCCAGTGGGTTGCCGAGCCAGCAACGGTGGCAGCGTTGTTGTTGTTGGCCGCCGATGCGGCACATGGTGTGACGCGTCCTGCCGCACCGATCGCGACCTTCCTCGCTGGTGTGACGCTCGGCCAAGCCGGTGGCGACCCCGCTGCACTCGAAGGCGCACTTGCTGATATTCGCCGAGCGATCCCTACCTAGGTTGCGGTCAACTTTGCTTTGGGGTCTGGCCCGAAAGCGAGGTTGATGGCGTCAGTCCGCAGGCAGAATCTGGATCCGTGGTACGGGATAGATCGGCGGGTAGTCCTGCGTGGCTGTGGCGGCCTTTGCGTAGGGATCGCTCCAATTCATCACGCTGGAACCGCAATGCTGGAAGGTCGGCGTTTTGTAGATGCCAGGCGCGCGAGGCCAGCGGACCGCGATTGGAAAGTCGCCAATTGAGGTGTTGGCCAGGCCGCCAGCGGTGGCAATCCACCTGATCGTCCAGCGGCCTGAGGAGTCACGAGCGACGGTTGACGTCCAGCCATCGATCGCGATCGCCTTGGCGCTCGGCCATCCGGATCCGAGTCGGACGGCGAGGTGATCAGTCGCCAAGCCAACTCCACCTTGGCCGACGCCACAGCCGTGCGGAATGGTGATCGTTAGGGGGCCGCGTTTACCGACGATTGGGTGCTCGCCATTGAGCTCGATCGTGGCATGGGCCGCGGCCAGAGGAGCGGCCACAAGCAGTGCGCCCAGCACGAGCAGGTGCAGAGGTAGTTTCGTCGCGCGCATCACGAGGCTGTCACCAACCGCAGCGCACCGGGTAGGCACCTAAACGTGGCGGGCGTTGTGCCTGCCAACTCCCCATCGGCCTCGATCTGGAGTGGCGTAGCGCCCGAGACTGTCACCGTGACACCCTTCAGATGCGTGATCTCCGGATGATCGCCGAGCGTGCCCGTGTAGAGACGATGCACGTTGAGCGCGAGGTCCTTGGCGCCGACGTCACCCACGAGCACCATGTCCAGCAGGCCGTCGTCTGGTCGCGCACCGTGCGCGACCTTGATGCCGCCGCCGAGCGAATGGCCGATCGCGCAGACGACACACGAGGCTATGGCATCGATCGGTCGCCCGTCGAGCTCCATGTGGATCGGCGTGTTGGTGTAGGCCCGGAAGCCTTGGAAGGCGGCCAGCAAAAACGTTGGGGTGCCGCCCATTCGCTTCGACATGCCGTTGGCGCGCTTGGCAATCGCGCCCGTCACGCCTGCTGAGGCGGCATTGGCAAAGCGGCGCCCAGCTTCGGGATCTCCTGTGGAGACGACCTCGCCGACGTCAATGCGCCGGATCGGGCCTTCGGCAATCGCCTGCAGCGCAGCCTTGGCTTTGGTTGGGATGTCGTGGCTGCGGATAAAGTCGCGGCCCGTACCACGGGCAACCACGCCGAGCGCGGCCTCGCCGAAGGGTATGCCGTTAGCGCCAACGAGGCCATTGACAACCTCGTGGACGGTACCGTCACCGCCGACCGCGACGACGATTTCGGCTCCAGCCATGCTGACTTCGCGGGCTAGTTCGGTGGCATGTCCCGGAGCCTCGGTGATGCGCTGCTCGACGCGCAGTCCGAGGCGCTGCGCCTCGGCGACGAGTTCGGGCCACTGCTTGCCGGTTGCCCCGTTGGCCGAGGCCGGGTTGATGATCAGGACGACGCGACGTGTCATGGCTGCTTCGGCTCCGAGACGAGGGCAGCGAGGGCAACCGGGGCACAGGACAGGACGGTGCTGCGTTGCGCGTCGGGAGACAGCCGCGTGGTGGGCTCGTTGACACGATTCGAGCAGACGAGAAACGAGGCGGCCGAGATGCCCCGCAACGGCGCGATCGTCAAGAGCGGCGCGGTCTCCATGTCGACTGCGAGCGCTCCACGGGCCGCCCAATTGGCGGCGCGACCAGCGCCCGGGTCGTAGAACGCGTCGGTCGTCGCAACCAGGCCGACGCGCATGCGCACGCCCGCGTGTTTGGCATCGTGGACGGCAGCGTGCACGATCTCGAAATCGGCGAGGGGGGCGTGTGGCTCACCCCCCACG
Source organism: Thermoleophilia bacterium (assembly GCA_009694475.1). Classification (GTDB taxonomy): domain Bacteria; phylum Actinomycetota; class Thermoleophilia; order Gaiellales; family F1-60-MAGs149; genus F1-60-MAGs149. The sequence continues at coordinate 6,513 of SHUX01000020.1, read as the reverse complement.
TAGGTCTGGCTGGTGCCATCGGCTGGAATTGCCGCGGCTGCGCAGAGAAAGTCACCGGGCGCGAGCAGAGCAGACAGGGAGCCACAGGTGCCGAGCCGTACGATGCGGCGCACACCGAGCTGGATCAACTCCTCAATCACGATTGCGGCGGATGGGCCGCCCATGCCCGTCGTCTGAACACCGACCGTACGCCCGTTAAACTGGCCGGTGTAGCCCTTGAGTCCGCGCGCGTCGGTGACGAGTTCGGCTCCTTCGAGCAGCTCGGTTGCAATCAGTTCGGCGCGCACCGGATCGCCAACCAGCAAAGCGTGCTCGCCGTAGGTTCCCATCATGGTGCGCAAATGCTCAGGCATGTGTCGGCATCGTAAGCGGCGCGGTACCGTGTCTGCATGAGTGACCCCGCCACTGCGACGCCTCTCCGTGTTGGCGCGGGTGCAATCGTGGCCCTTTCGATCGCTGCGGCAACAATGTTCGCGATTCCCTATTCGACCCAGGCGATCGTGCCCGAGGTCGGGCGGGATCTCGGCGTGGGGCCAGCGGTGACGGGCCTCACGATCACGGTTGTCGTGGTCGGGATCGCACTCGGAGCCTGGCTGATGGGACCATTGTCTGATCGCATCGGGCGGCGACGGGTGATGCTGGGGTCATGTGCACTCTTGGTAATACCGACAATGCTGATCATCTTCGTGCAGGGCATCGTGGAACTCCTAGTCCTGCGGTCCTTGCAGGGACTGTTGCTTCCTGGCCTTCTGACGGTGGCAACGGCTTACGTGTACGAGGCCTTCCCCGCAGATCGCGTAGCAACGGTTGTTGGCATCTATACCTCAGCGCTGGTGCTGGGCGGATTTCTTGGGCGTACGATCCCATCGTTGCTGGTGGCCGAGTTTGGCTGGCGTGCCTCCTTGGCAGCGTTGGCGATTCCGATGTTGCTGAGCGCGGTTTTGATTCGAGCCCTACTGCCAGTTGCGCCGCCGCCGCCAAAGGCGCGCTCGCCGCTGCGTGCCGTCCGCGCCCATATTCGCAACACACCGCTCCTACTCAATGCGCTCGCGGCCGGCTGTACGTTCTTCGCCTTCGTTGGGCTTTTCTCGGTGATTGCCTATCGGCTCGAATCGAGTGTCTTTGGCCTCAGCCAACGCCAGGTCGGTGCGTTTTACATCGTCTGGCTCGTTGGTGCACTGGCACCGTTTGCCGTTCGCTGGGCGGGACGGCTCGGTCCACGCACCGTGCTCCCGATCTTTCCCTTGATTGGCGCGCTCGGACTGGCGTTGGGAAGCCTGCCGAACCTGATCGCTGTGATCGTCGGGCTTGCGATCTTGGCGGGTGGATTGTTCTCAATGGTTGGTGTGGCCCAGTTACTAGTCCCACAACTGACGCTGCGCGATAGAGGGAGTGCGATGAGTCTGCATCTGACGATCTACTACGTACTGGGTTCGCTCGGCCCATTCATGCTTGGTGCTGCCTGGAGCACTGCGGGCTGGACTGGCGCGGCACTACTCGCCCTACTCGCGCTGGTGACGGCATTCGTGTTGACTTTGTTGCTGCGACGATCTGTGGCGATAGGCGATGTATCGCAGGCCGGATCAGAGCCGGTGCTATCGTGAGCTCACTGATGGCTCAGCCATTTCAATCCGACGGAGTAGTGTGAATCGCATCTTCAGAAACGCCGTGTTCCCGATTCTGGTCGTGATCCTAATCGCGTTTCTTGCACAACGACTCCTCCTGAACAACGACGTCCCCGAGGCGCCGCCGCGTAATTGGTCGACGATGCTGACCGACCTCAAGGGTGGCGACGTCAAGCAGCTCGAGCAGAACACGGCGGCTAATAACGTCAAGGTGACGCTCAAGCCGGCTGCGAATGCCAAGCCAGACGCCGAGCCCGTCACCTACACCGTCGGCATCCCGGGCGAGAAGGCGTGGGACGAGGTCTACGACGCGAACAAGGACGTAATCACCATTACGGGTGCCGAAACGGGTGGCTCATCGTTGATGTCGCTCTTGATCAACGTGCTGCCGTTCGTGCTGTTTATTGGTCTCTGGTTGTTCATTATGAATCGGATGCAGGGCGGTGGCGGGAAGGTGATGAGCTTCGGTAAGAGCAAGGCCAAGCGGATGACGCCCGATATGCCGAAGGTCACGTTCGCCGATGTGGCTGGTGCCGACGAGGCTGTCGAGGAGCTCGCGGAAATCAAGGAGTTCTTGGAGAACCCGAAGAAGTTCCAGGCGCTTGGCGCCAAGATCCCGAAGGGTGTCCTCCTGTTTGGTCCTCCGGGCACCGGCAAGACGCTGCTCGCGCGTGCCGTGGCAGGCGAAGCGGGCGTGCCGTTCTTTTCGATCTCTGGTTCCGAGTTCGTCGAGATGTTTGTCGGCGTCGGCGCGAGTCGTGTGCGTGACCTGTTCGAGCAGGCCAAGCAGAACTCGCCGTGCATCATCTTCATCGACGAGATCGATGCTGTCGGTCGCCATCGTGGCGCCGGTATGGGTGGTGGCCACGACGAGCGCGAGCAGACCCTCAATCAGCTACTGGTCGAGATGGACGGCTTCGAGACTAATGTCAACGTGATCCTGATCGCTGCGACGAACCGCCCCGACGTGCTCGATCCAGCGCTCCTGCGTCCGGGTCGCTTCGATCGCCAGATTGTCGTCGATCGCCCCGATCGCTCGGGTCGCGAGGCAATCCTGAAGGTGCACTCGAAGGACAAGCCGCTCGGCACCGAGATCGATCTTGGTGTCTTGGCTGGCCAGACACCTGGCTTTACAGGTGCCGATCTGGCCAACCTGATCAACGAGTCGGCACTCCTGACTGCCCGCGCTGGCAAGAAGACGATCACCATGTTCGAACTCGAAGAGGGCATCATGCGCGTGCTTGCTGGGCCCGAGAAGAAGACGCGGCTGCTGTCGGAAGAGGAGCGCCTAATCACGGCGTACCACGAGATGGGGCACGCACTGGTTGGGCACTTCCTGCCGAATTGCGATCCCGTCCACAAGATTTCTGTCGTCTCGCGCGGCCAGGCCTTGGGTTACATGATCTCCTTTCCGACGGAAGACAAGTTCCTCGTCACGCGTTCCTCACTCAACGATCAGCTGGCGATGACGCTCGGTGGTCGCGCGGCCGAAGAGCTCGTCTTCAACGAGATCACCACGGGCCCCTTGAGCGACATCGAGAAGGTCACCGCTACGTCGAAGGCGATGGTGATGAAGTACGGCATGAGCGAGAAGCTCGGTCCGCGTGCTCTCGGCCACGACCAGTCGAACCCCTTCCTCGGCCGCTCGTTCGGTGCCGAGGCTGACTACTCGCAGGAGATCGCCCGCGAGATCGACGATGAGATCCGCCGCATCATCGAGGACGCCCACGAGCGCGCCCGGGCACTGCTGATGGAGCATATGGATTTGCTCCATCGCCTTTCGAAGATCCTGCTCGACCGCGAGACGATCGACCGCAACCAGTTCCTTAAGCTGCTCGATGGCGTCCCGGAGGAAGAGATCTGGGTTGCCGAGGTGACCCAAGATTCGACACCCGAGGCACCGGCGAGCGCGCCGGAGCGCGCGTCTGGTCGACCGCGCATTCCTGGCTTCCCGCTGCCGGCCCCGCCGGACGCACCGCCTGCCGGCGCATAACGCGTCGCTCGCCGGATGGAGTTGAGCGTGCTAGCGCGACACCGATTGCAGCATTTCCGGTAGTCTTCGCCAGCAAGGGAGCAGCCCCGCTCCGCGCTGCCTGTCAAGCGACAGGTAGGGTCGAACCTTCGAGAGGATGTGGCTCGTGGCCAAGTCTGGAATTCGCATCGCTGTCACGATGGCCTGCACCGATTGCAAAGAGCGGAACTATCAGACCAATAAGTCGAAGCGGAACACGCCCGACCGCATCGAGTTGAAGAAGTTCTGTCGCCGCTGCGGCAAGCAGACCGTCCATCGAGAGACTCGCTAAGCCCGTATGGCTGAGGCCGACGACACTGTTCCCGCACCGCGGGACAAGGACGCTGAGCGTCGTAGCAAGCGCGCCGAGCGCGCAGCTCGCGCACGCCCTGCAAAAAGCCAGACAGGCAGTCCAAAGGACCGTCAAGGCTTTTTCGCGTTCGTTCGTGAGTGTTGGGCTGAACTCAAGCGCGTCCAGTGGCCGACCCGGCCTCAGCTAATTCAGGCCACGGTAGTCGTGATCGTCACGTGTTTCATTGTCGGCGTGTACCTCTACGCGCTCGATTCCCTGTTCTCTCGTCTCGCTGGGTGGCTCATTACCCAGCAGGCGGGGTAATCAACGAGGTCCACACCTATGTTCCGCTGGTACGCCATTCACACCTATTCGGGTCACGAGGACAAGGTCCGTCGTAACCTCGAGCAGCGCCGCCGCACCCAGCAGGGTGGCGATGACCTGCGCCGTATCGTCGTGCCGACCGAGCACACCGTCGAGACCCGTGACGGCAAGAAGGTCGAGAAGGAGAGCCGCGTACTCCCCGGCTATGTCCTGATCCAGATGGACTCGACACCCGAGGCAATCAGCCTCGTGCGCAACACACCTGGTGTGACTGGCTTCGTCGGTGCGCAGGGCAAGCGTGAGGAAATGACGCTCGTTCCGCTCGGCCAGGCCGAGGTCGACAAGTTGCTCCGCACGGAGAGCGCCGAGGCCAAGCCGAAGGCCGTCGCCGAGTTCCAGCTCGGCCAGATGATCAAGGTCACGTCCGGACCGCTCGCCGATTTCGATGGCGAGATTATCGAGATCAACAACGAATCGTCGAAGCTCAAGGTGCACGTTTCGATCTTCGAGCGTCAGGTGCCGGTGGAACTCGGCTTCTCTGATGTGAAGCGCCTCGACTAACGCTCGTCTAGCATTCTGCCGCGTTCGCCACTAGGCAACGCCTGACAGTGGGAGCTCGGAAGTCCGGGCGTTTGCACCACAGGAGGTCACGATGGCCAAAAAGGTCGTCACCATTATCAAGCTTCAGATTCCCGCCGGACAGGCCAACCCTGCTCCGCCGGTCGGTCCCGCACTCGGCCAGCACGGCGTCAACATCATGGACTTCTGTAAGGCGTTCAATGCCGAGACGGCAAGCTCGCAGCAGGGCCGCATCACACCGGTTGAGATCTCGGTCTTCGAGGATCGCTCCTTCGCGTTTATCACGAAGACGCCGCCGGCGGCTGTGTTGATCAAAGAGGCGCTGAACCTAGAGAGTGGTTCGGCTGTGCCGCACCGCGATAAAGTCGGCACGCTCAGCCAGGCTCAGCTCCGCTCGATCGCCGAGACCAAACTACAGGACCTGAATGCAAACGACGTCGAGGCTGCGATGCAGATCATCGCCGGTACCGCCCGTTCGATGGGCGTGGAGGTAGAGGCATGAGCGGCAAGAAGCTCGCAGCAGCGCGCGCGAAGATCAATCGTGAGCACCTGTACCAGCCGATCGATGCTGTCCGTCTCTTGAAGGAGCTCGAGACCGCCTCGTTCGACGAGACCGTAGAGGTTCACTTCCGACTCGGCATCAACGTGCGTCACGCCGAAGAGCAGCTCCGTGGCACTGTCATGTTGCCGCACGGCACTGGCTCTGACGCCCGCGTGATCGTGTTTGCTCAGGGCGACAAGGCCGCCGAGGCCGAGGCCGCAGGTGCCGAGATCGTCGGTGGTGACGAGCTCGCACAGCGCATCCTCGATGGCTTCGACGACTTCGATGTCGCCGTCGCCACGCCCGACATGATGGTCATCGTTGGTAAGCTCGGCCGTGTCCTCGGACCCTCCGGCAAGATGCCGAACCCAAAGACCGGCACTGTCACGATGGACGTCAAGAAGGCCGTCGAAGAAATCAAGAGCGGCAAGATCGAGTACCGCACCGACCGCACCGGCATCGTGCATGTGCCGCTTGGGAAGAAGTCGTTCGGCGAGCGCGAGCTCGGCGAGAACTACGCGATGGTGCTGGAGGAGATCCTCCGCGCCAAGCCGGCCTCGACGAAGGGTCGCTACATCAAGTCTGTTGTGCTCAGCTCCACGATGGGGCCGGGCATCAAGATCGATCCGTCGCGCACCCGTGACGTGCTCGAGGAGACGATCGCCTAACCAGCGTCGTTCTCCCCCACTCTGCGTCCTGTCGCCAAGGACCGCCGGCACCAGCCCCGTTAGGGGGTTGGAGAAGTCCGGCGCAGGCGGTGAGTCACCACAGAGGCCGACATGTGTCGAGCCTTTCGTTGTGTCCGCCGTCCAATCGGTGGGCACGCATACGAAAGGAGGTGGTATCACATGTTGAAGGAACGAAAAGAAGAGGTCATTAACGAGATCGAGCAGCAGCTCAACTCGGCGACCTCGCTGATCGTCACGGACTATCGCGGACTCGGCGTGCAACAGCTCGCCGAGATTCGCAACGAGCTACGGTCGCTTGAGGCGTCGCTGCTCGTGTCGAAGAACACGCTGACGCGGATTGCCGCTACGCGTGCCGGACAAGAGGGCATCCTCGAGTTTCTGTCCGGTCCGACGGCGATCGCGTTCTGTCATTCGGATCCGGCTCCCGTTGCTAAGGCACTTGCCAAGGCGGC
>SHUX01000019.1 GCA_009694475.1 Thermoleophilia bacterium | reverse complement strand
AACGTCACCACCTTTGGTGCGCAGGCCGAGAACATCTCTCGCTACCTCGCCAAGGGGCGCCAAGTCGCTGTCGATGGACGCCTGTCGTGGAGCGAGTACGAGGCCAAGGATGGCTCGGGCAAGCGAGAACGCGTCGAAGTAATCGCAGACACCGTGCAGTTCATTGGTCCCCGCGAGGGTGGCGGCAGTGGTGGTGGCGGCGAGTACTCCGCACCGGCCTCCACGCCGGAGCCAGCTGCAGATATTCCTGATGCGTGGGCCGGTGGCGGCGCTGCGCAAGACGACGACATTCCCTTCTGACGTACGAGGACTGACCGATGGCACGCACCGCAAACCGCAAGGCAATCCTGCTCGACGACGTCGAGCATCTCGGACACCGTGGCGAGATCGTCGCTGTCTCTCGGGGTTATCTCCGCAACTATCTCGTCCCGCGCAAGCTGGCCGAGGAGGCGACTCCCGCTCGCGTCCGTGAGGTCGAGGGCCTGGCCGCTACGCGCGTCGCGCAGGAGGCTCGCACAGCCGAGCAGGCGCACGACATCGCAGCACTGCTAACGAAGACGGTGCTGACGATCCCGGCTCGAACCGGCCCGGACGGACGCCTCTACGGCTCCGTCACGGCTGCCGACCTCGCCGACGAGATCTGGCGCTCGCGCAAGATTCGTGTCGACCGTCGCAAGATCCGGCTCGATGAGCCGATCAAGGCGATTGGCTCGTATCTCGTCGAGATCGACGTGTTCACTGATGTCCGCGCGGCCGTCAAGACGCAGGTTGTCCAGGCCGAGGGCTTCGAGTTCGAAGAGGCTCCCGTCACCGAAGCAGTGGTTGTCGAAGAGGTTGTCGACGCCCCCGCTGACGCTGACGCGGTAGCCGAGACGGACGAGTAGCGAGGCGGCGGGATGCCGCCCGCGCCAGAAGGGGCGAATCTTCCACCCCAAGACCTCGACGCTGAGGAGGCTGTCCTCGGCGCGATGATGATCAACGAGCAGGCCGTCTTGACGGTCTCTGATGTGATCAAGGACCCCGGCGATTTCTATCGCGAGGCACACGGCACAGTCTTTCGCGCGATTCTCGCGCTGCTGACGCGCAGCGAGCCGATCGATGCCGTCACCGTCTCGGACGAGCTGGAGCGGATGGGCAAGCTCGAAGACGTTGGTGGACGCGGCTATATCTTCGGCCTCTCGTCCAGCGTCACCGTCGCCGCCAACGCCAAGAGCCACGCGCAAATCGTCCGCGATGTGGCTGTGATGCGCCGGGTCGCAGCGGCCGGTCTCGAGATCGCCCAGCTCGGCTATCAGCGGCAGGGCGATGTCCGCCAGATCCTCGATCAGGCCGAGTCGGCCATCTTCGACGTCGCACAGTCGCGCAACACGAGCGAACTGATCCCGATTTCAGAGCTCTTGCCCGAAGAGGTCGAGCGGATGGAGGCAGCGGGTGAGCATCGGGGTCTAACCGGAGTACCCTCCGGGCTCAATTCGCTCGACAAGATCACGTCGGGCTTTCAGGCCTCGAACCTGGTCATCCTTGCCGCCCGCCCTGCGATGGGCAAGACGTCGCTCGCACTCGGCATCGCGCGGCACCTTGGCGTCGAGGCGAAAATCCCGGTTGTCATCTTCAGCCTCGAGATGTCCCGCAACGAAATTGCCCAGCGCTTCATCTCGTCCGAGGCGCGCGTCGACTCGACCCGGATGCGCCGCGGCGACCTGCGCGACGAGGATTGGGTCCGCGTCCAAGACGCCTGCAACCGACTCACCTCGGCACCGATCTACGTCGACGACACCGCCGGTATCAACCTGATGGAGATCCGTTCGAAGGCGCGGCGACTGAAGATGAAGGAGCCGAACCTTGGCCTCGTCTTGGTCGACTACCTGCAATTGATGAGTGCCAACGACACGGCGGAATCCCGCGTGCAGGAGATCGGCCAGATCTCACGATCCCTCAAGGTGCTGGCCCGCGAGCTCAATATTCCCGTCCTCGCCCTGTCGCAGTTGTCGCGTGCCGTCGAGTCGCGCACCGATAAGCGCCCGCTCTTGTCGGATCTTCGCGAGAGCGGAAGTATCGAACAAGACGCGGACGTCGTGATGTTTATCTACCGCGACGATTACTACAATAAAGAGACGTCCGAGAAGCCCGGGATTGCCGAGCTGATCGTGGCGAAGCACCGTAACGGCGCTGTTGGTTCGGTTGAACTCGCGTTCATGCCGCACTTCACGACGTTCTCGGACCTTGCACGAGGAGAGGCGTAAATGAGCGGAGCAGTGGTTGTTGGTGCCCAGTGGGGCGACGAAGGCAAGGGTAAGATCGTCGACCTGCTCGCTGAGCGGTTCGAGATCGTGGCGCGCTATCAGGGCGGCAACAACGCTGGCCACACGGTGGTGCATGGCGACGAGACCTTCAAGTTCCATCTGCTACCCAGCGGCATTCTTGAGCCCGACAAGATTTGCGTCCTCGGCAACGGCGTCGTGATTGATCCCGAGGTGCTCTGTGGCGAGCTCGACGCGCTCGAGGCCCGTGGGCGCTCGACGGCCGGCCTGCGCATCTCGATGAATGCGCACGTGATCATGCCCTGGCACCGTCTGCTCGATTCGCAGAACGAGGTCAGCCTTGGCTCGCTGCAGATCGGTACCACGCGTCGTGGCATTGGCCCGGCCTACGCCGACAAGGCGTCACGCGTTGGCATCCGTGTGCAGGACCTCTTCGACCTCGGCATCCTGCAGAAGAAGGTCGCTGCGGCCCTCGCGATCCGCAACCGCGAGATCCTGCGCGGCCGTGACCAAGGACCGCTCTACCCGAATGCCATCTGCGAGGAGATCGCGGTCTATGCGGAACGGCTCAAGCCCTACGCGGCCGACACGTCGCTCCTGATCGACCAAGCCCTCAAGGCCGGCAAGCGCGTGTTGTTTGAGGGCGCGCAGGGCACGCTGCTTGACCTCGACAACGGTACCTACCCCTTCGTCACCTCGTCGAACCCGATCGCCGGCGGTGCCTGCACGGGCACCGGCGTCGGACCGACCAGGATCGACAGCGTGCTCGGTATTGCCAAGGCGTACCTGACGCGTGTTGGTGCCGGTCCGTTCCCGAGCGAAGCCGACGAAGAGCGTGGCAGGAAGATCCGCGACATTGGTGCCGAGTTCGGCACGACGACCGGACGCGAGCGTCGCTGTGGCTGGCTCGATCTCGTTGGCCTGCGCTACGCGGTGCGACTCAACGGCCTGACCGAGCTCGTGCTGACCAAGCTCGATGTGCTCTCCGAGTTCGACACGATCCCCGTCTGCGTTGCCTACAAGCTGCCTGACGGGACGATCACTGAGGAGTTTCCCGCCCACCAATCGGACTTCCACCATGCCGCACCGGTCTGGGAAGAGCGACCGGGCTGGGGTACGGATATCTCGGACGCGACTGAGTGGGAGCAATTGCCTCAGGCCGCGCGCGATTACGTTGACTGGGTTGCCGACCAGCTCGGCATCCCGGTTACGCTGGTTGGCGTTGGTGTGCGTCGCGATCAGGTGCTGGCGCCCCACGGTATGGATGCGGTGGCGCGGAGCGTGCGTTGAGGATTCTGATCGTTGGCTCGGGTGGGCGTGAGCACGCCCTGGCCGCCTCGATTGCCGCGAGTCCGCACTGCCTCGAAGTGCACGCTGCACCCGGTAATCCCGGCATCTCGATGATCGCCAAGTGCCACCCTATTGTGGCCGATGACAGCGAGGGTCTGGTGGCCTTGGCGCGCGATCTCGCCGTCGATCTCGTCGTGGTCGGCCCGGAGATTCCGCTGGTTTTGGGTCTCGCCGACGAGCTGCGCCAGATTGGCATCGCCACCTTTGGACCGGGTGCCGCAGCAGCGAAGATGGAGGGCTCAAAGGCCTTCACGAAGCAGTTGCTCGACGCAGCTGGTGTTGATACTGCCGAGTCGTACACCGTCACCGATTTTGCGGGGGCCGAGCTCGCGATTGGTGCTCTTGGTGGCGCCTGCGTCGTCAAGGCCGATGGGCTTGCCGCTGGTAAGGGCGTGATCGTCTGCGACGACGCGACCGAGGCCGAGCGCGCGGCCAAGGAATTACTCGGCGGCTCGCTTGGAATCGCAGGCAGTGTGCTCGTGATTGAGGAGCGGATGGAAGGGCCTGAGGTTTCCGTGCTTGCTCTCTGCGACGGCGAGGCGGCGGTACCACTGCCGAGCGCCCGTGACTATAAGCGTATTGGCGAGGGTGGTACCGGCCCGAACACGGGTGGAATGGGCGCGATTTCGCCCGCACCGGGCGTCAGCGACGAACAGGCGCAGAAGATTGTCGACACGGTCCATAAGCCGATCCTCAAAGAGTTGATGCGCCGTGGTATTCGCTTCACCGGTTGTCTCTACGCCGGCCTGATGCTGACGGAAACCGGGCCGCGCGTGCTCGAGTTCAATGTCCGCTTTGGCGACCCCGAGACACAGGCCGTGCTGCCGCGCCTCGGCGAAGACCTGTTGCCGTGGCTGCTGGCATGCGCCAAGGGCGAGCTCGAAGAGCGACCACTCAAGACCTACGCAGGTTCGGCCGTGGCAATCGTGCTTGCCTCGCGTGGCTATCCGGAGTCGTCGGAATCCGGCCTGCCAATTAGTGGCCTCGCCGACGCGTCGATTATGCGAGACACGGCCATCTTTCAGGCAGGTACCGCGATCGCTCACGGCAAGGTCGTGACGGCGGGTGGGCGTGTGCTCACTGTCGTGGCGCGCGGCGCCAATGCCGATAGTGCGCGGGCTGCGGCCTACGCAGCGGCCGACAAGGTGTCGTTCGACGGTATGCAGCGTCGCGACGACATCGGCTCCGACTCACAGGGCTAGCGACACGTCGAGAGGAGCCGCCATCCGGCTCCCCGACTAGTGTCTATGGGGTGATCGCCCGCTATACGCGACCGGAGATGGGCGCCGTCTGGACTGACGACAGGCGCCTCGGCGCATGGCTCGAAGTCGAACTGGCGGCGCTGGACGCACACGTCGAACTCGGCGTCGTGCCAGCCGCCGATGCGGCTGCGATTCGGGCTGGGGCCAAGGTTGATGTGGCGCGCTCACAGGAGATCGAGGAGCGCACACACCACGATGTGATCGCGTTTACCGAGACCGTCGCCGAGCAGGTTGGGGAGCCGTCACGCTGGTTTCACTACGGCCTGACCTCCTCTGACGTTGTCGATACGGGTCTCGCCCTCCAGCTGCGTGAGGCAGGTGTGCAGTTGCTCCGAGGCGTCGAGCACGCCCGGGCCACCGTCCTGGCCCGTGCGCTCGAGCATCGCGCCACGCCGTGCATGGGCCGCACCCACGGGGTGCACGCCGAGCCCACAACGTTCGGACTCAAGCTGCTGGGCTGGGTCTTCGAACTCGACCGTGCGCACGCACGGTTGGCCCGCGCCACCGACGGAGTCAGCGTCGGCAAGTTGTCGGGTGCCGTTGGCGCCTACGGCAACATCGACCCGCTCGTTGAGGAACGCGTGCTCGCGCTGCTCGGTCTCGACGTCGAGCCTGCCTCGACCCAGGTCGTAGCGCGCGACCGTCACGCCGAATTTCTCGCCGCGATCGCCATTACCGGCTCATCGCTCGACCGCTTTGCCACGGAGCTTCGGCACCTGCAACGCAGCGAGGTACGCGAGACCGAGGAGCCGTTTGGCAAGGGCCAGAAGGGCTCGTCGGCCATGCCACACAAGAAGAATCCGATCACCTGCGAGCGCATCTCGGGTCTTGCCCGGGTCTTGCGGGGCAATGCCGTCGTCGGCTTCGAGGACGTGCCGCTCTGGCACGAGCGCGACATTTCGCACTCGTCGGCCGAGCGCGTTGTCTTGGCCGACTCCACGATCCTGCTCGACTACATGCTCGCGAAATTCAGTTGGGTAATGGAGGGGCTCGTCGTGCGCTCCGAGCGCATGCGCCAGAACCTCGACGCCGCGCAGGGCCTGCCGTTCTCTGGCCGCGTCTTGCTCGCGCTCGTCGAAGCCGGGCTATCACGCGAGGATGCCTATGCGATCGTCCAGCGCAATGCGATGCAGGCTTGGGAGACCGGCGAGCACCTACGCGACCTCGTACTCGCCGACCCCGATGCCGCCTCACTGGACGCTGCAGTGATCGAACAGGCCTTCAGTCTCGACGAGGTGTTGTCGCGAACCGAGATCCCCTTCGGCAGGCTCGGGGCCTAACGGGTGGGGCTCGAGAAGTACCTGATCGGCTCGGGCAAGGTGCGCGAACTCTACGACCTTGGCTCTGACGGACTACTACTCGTGGCAAGCGATCGCATCAGCGCCTTCGATGTGATCATGCCCAACCCGATTCCGCAAAAGGGGCGCGTCCTGACGGGCATGACCCTGTTCTGGCTTGAGCAGACACAAGCCATCGTGCCGAGCCATCTGCGGGGCGCCTGGCCCGGCGAGTTGCCTGACGAGGCCGCCGATCCAGAGTTGCGCGGTCGCGCGATGCTCTGTGAGCGCCTCGAGATGCTGCCGATTGAGTGCGTTGTCCGGGGCTACCTCGCCGGCTCTGGTTGGAAGGACTATCAGGCGACGGGCACTGTCTCGGGCCACGAACTCGAACCCGGCCTGCACGAGGCCGAGCAGCTGCCCCGCGCGATCTTTACCCCCGCCACCAAAGCCGAACTGGGTGACCACGACGAGAACATCTCGACCGCGCAGGCCCGCAACCTGATCGGCTCCGAGGAGTACGAGGCAGTCGAGCGAGCGTCGATTGCGCTCTACGACTACGCCGCTGCGCATGCGCTTGAGCGCGGCATCATCCTCGCCGATACGAAGTTCGAATTTGGCTACGACGCTGATCGTCGACTCGTGCTCGGTGATGAGGTGATGACCCCCGACTCCTCGCGGTGGTGGCCGATCGATGGTTGGCGCACAGGCATCTCGCCGCCGTCGTACGACAAGCAGTACGTCCGCGACTATCTCGAGACGCTCGACTGGGACAAGTCGGCGCCAGGGCCAGAGTTACCAGCGAAGGTCGTTGACGGGACAGCGGGGCGCTACCGTGAGGCGTACGAACTATTGACTGATTCCACGTTGGACGAGTATTTGGACAAGATGGAGGTAGACCGGTGAGAGTGACCGTACTGGTACGGCCCAAGACGGGCATTCGTGATCCTCAAGGCGAGGCCATCGGCCGTTCTCTAGGCGGCCTTGGCTACCCCGTCAGTGCCGTCTCTGCCGGCAGCATCTTCGACCTCGAAATTGATACCGATGATCCCAAGGAGGCCGAGCGGCTCGGTGCCGAGATGGCAGCGCGCGTCTTGTCAAACGATCTGATCGAGGGGTTTGAGGTCAGCGTTGGCTAGGGTCGGTGTGATCACGTTCCTTGGTTCGCTCGACGATCGCGATGCGATGCGTGCAGTTGGCGTCGTTGGCGGTGAGGCCGTCTCGCTCTGGCATGGCAGCACCGATCTACAGAGTGTTGACGCGATTCTCTTGCCCGGCGGCTTCTCGTATGGCGACCATCTGCGCTGTGGTGCACTCGCTCGTTTTTCGCCGATCATGGGTGCCGTCGCCGAGTTCGCCGCCGCTGGTGGTCCGGTGCTTGGCATTTGCAACGGCTTTCAGATTCTCTGCGAGGCCGACCTCTTGCCTGGCGTCCTGACGCCCAACCATGGGCAGCGCTTTATCTGTCGTGACGTCGAGTTGATCGTCGAGCAGGGATCGCCGTGGATTGGCAACCGCGCCGTGGGTACGACAATCACCGTGCCCGTCAAGCATGGTGACGGCGCCTGGTTCCACCCGGAAGATGGCTTGGACGAGCTCGAGGAGAACGGCCAGGTACTGCTGCGCTACGCCGAGGATGTCAATGGCGCGACGCGTCGCGTCGCCTGTGTCACCAACGCGGCCGGCAATGTCTGTGGCCTGATGCCACACCCCGAGCACGCGGTCGACCCGATCCTCGGTTCGATCGACGGCCAACTGCTGGTCGGCCGTCTCATCAACTCCTAACGTTCCAGCCACGCTGCGCCGCATCTGCGCCCCCACGATGTGGGTAACCACCCAAGAAGGAATTTGACCATGACCCAGGTAGCGATCGGCTCGCTCAGCGACTTTCCCGAAGGCACGCCGACGCGCGTCGAGGCCGACGGCACCGCGCTGTGCATCGTGCGTGTTGGCGACACCGTCCACGCCATCTGTGACGACTGCCCGCACGCCGAGGCCTCGTTGTCCGAAGGCGACTTTCTTGCCGACGACATGGCAATCGAGTGCCCGTTACATGGCTCGGCCTTCAACCTGACAACCGGCGATCCTGATTGTCCTCCCGCAACCGAGGCCGTCGAGGTCTTTACCGTCACGGTCGACGGCGACTCTGTCCTCGTCGACATCTAGGTCGGCTCGATGACGATCGCACTGATTGCCGGCTCGGGGATGGCGGGGCGTGCCGCGGCCCTCACGCTCCGTCGCGTCGGTTGGACGGGCGAGATCGTGCTGGTCGGTGATGACCCCGAATATCCGTACGAGCGCCCGCCGCTGTCGAAGTCGGTCGTGGTCGGTACTGCCGATATGAGTAAGGTCATCAAGCCCGCGCCGGAGGTCTATGAGCAGGAGAGGATCGACCTGCGGCGTGGCGTCACGGTGACGGGCGCCGATGCGTCGGCGAAGACGGCCGAGTTGTCGGATGGCTCGACGGTGGCCTGGGACGCGCTCGTGATTGCAACGGGGTGTGCGCCACGAGAGTTGCCGATTCCCGGGCTCGACCGACCGGGCGTGCATCGCGTGACGCGACTCGACGAGGCGCTGGAGATTCAGGCAGTCCTTGCTACCGGCCCCAAACACCTGGCGATTATTGGTGGTGGTTTCATCGGGATGGAGGTCGCGGCTGCGGCTGTTGCGGCGGGCCACACGGCGACGGTGCTCGAGGCCGCGCCCGAGCCGATGAGTCGACCATTGGGGCTGGAAGTTGCTGAGCGCGTGCTGCAATGGGCGACCGACCGGGGCGTTGTGGTGCGCGCAGGGGTGGGAGTCGAGCAGGTCTCGGGCGATGACATTGCGACCGGCGTACGCCTTGTCGGCGGTGAGGAGATCGACGCCGATCTCGTGATCGTCGCCGTCGGACAGACACCGCGGCTCGAGCTCGCACGGCAGTTGGGTTGTGTAGAGGTGGTTGGCGGTGTTCAGGTCGACGCGGGTATGCGTACGAGCGTCACCGATGTCTATGCCGTAGGTGATATTGCGGCATTTCCCAGCACGTGGGCGGACGAGGATCGCATCCGCGTCGAGCACGCCGCCGTCGCGATTGGGCATGGCCAGGTCGCGGCCGAGCAGATTGCCACAGGCGCAGGCCTGTTCGAGGACATCCCGTCGTTCTGGTCAGACCAGGGCGACCTCACGTTCAACGTCGTTGGTGTTGCGCGCCCAGACGACGAGATCATCTGGCGTGGCGATCAGGTCCTACCGGCCTGCACCGCCTTCTATCTGCGTAACGGCACGCTGCGCGCGGCTTTTTCGGTGGGTGACATGAAGACGCTGAGGGGTGTGCGCAAGTTGTTCGCCGCTGGTGTCTCGCCGACGCGCGAGCAGCTGGGCGACCCTGACGTGGATCTCGCAGCACTCGCCGCTGCTGGCTAGGGGCGTATCAGCGTCGCCGTCGCGTGCGAAGGAGCACACCACATCCGTGCGATTGTGAC
Source organism: Thermoleophilia bacterium (assembly GCA_009694475.1). Classification (GTDB taxonomy): domain Bacteria; phylum Actinomycetota; class Thermoleophilia; order Gaiellales; family F1-60-MAGs149; genus F1-60-MAGs149. The sequence goes on along the minus strand of SHUX01000019.1, from coordinate 12,669 downwards.
GTCCTCCCTTGATCAGCGGTTCGACGGAATGCGAGGCGGACATGACAACCGAGCAGGTGTGGTGTCCTGACGCTAGGACTAGTTGTCGTCGCGCTGCTCGCGCAGAAACTCTTGAAGCTCGGCGGCGATCTCTTCGCCGCTGGGGATGCGTGTCTCGCTAGGGATGTCGCCGCCATCGCCATCGACGTCATCAATCCCCTCTTCGTCCTCGTCATCATCCTCGTCGTCGTACTCGTCACCATTGTCGAGGCGATCCTCGAGGTCGGTGACGTACGAGCGCATCTCTGCGTCCTTTTCAACGACACGTGCGATTTGGCGATCGAACTCGGCCGAAGCCTGCTCGAGTTCGGTCGGCGACAACTCGCACTCAACGAGTGGCTCGAGCGCTTGGACTAGCGCGAGCGCAGCCGTCGGGTTCGGATTGCCGCCGAGGTAGTGAGGCACGGCTGCCCAGAGGCTGGCCGACGGGATGCCGGCCTTGCTGAGGTCGTCGTGGAGGACGCCGACAATGCCGGTCGGACCTTCGTAGCGGACCGGCTCGAGATCGTCAAAGCGCTCCAGCAGGCCGGCATCATGGGCGGCGCCCGAGACGGGGATCGCGCGGGTATGAGGCGTGTCGGCCAGCAGGCCACCGAGCGTCACCGCAAGCCCCACCTTCGTTTCAACCGCGAGGTCCGCGATCGCCTTGCTGAACTCACGCCAACGAAAGTTCGGCTCGACACCAATCACGAGCAGCAGGTCGCGCTCGCCATTCGGCAGCCGCGCATGAAAGAACTCGGTTTCGGGCCACGTAATCTGACGCACCTGGCCATCCTCGATCGAGACCATCGGCCGCGTCTGCTGATAATCGACGAAACGATCCGGATCAATCACTGCGAAGCGCTTGGCCTCACAGCGGTTCTTTAGGAAGGCCGCAGCAACCGTGGCGGCCGAGCCGCCATCGTTCCAACCGCGAAAGGCCGCCACCAGAATTGGGTCGCGCAAGGCTGGTTTGCTGCTGAACTCGATTGTGCCCACACCCGAACACTAGGGGCGTCGGCGGCTAGCCGTCGACATTGCTGCTCCGCCCGGTAGCAGCGGACCGATCGTGGCGTCTTTGGCAGCCTGCTTGAAGAGGCGCCGCAAGGCGCGTGGCTCAAAGCTGACCGGCCCGCGGATGAGGCGCCCGTTACGGCGATAGCCGAGACGTAGAAAGCAGGTGCCATCGCTGCGCTCGAGCGATTGCAGCACGATGTCGCCGGTTTCGGCGTCGCAGGTCTCGACGATCTCGGCGGTGAGGGTGGCACGACCACCCGGCACTGCGATCGTCGCGTGGTTGGTTGGGGCTGGTGGGGAGGAGGTGATGGTCTTCATGGCTCGAGTCTTGCGATGGGTGGCGCGTGGGCGAGTGTCGATGGCGACCAATTCGCGCACAGATACGCGGCAGACCGTCACACGGCCCATCCAGTTCGGCGCGAAAGGGAGAGCGCAGCAGATGCCTCCGCTAGAATTGGTCAACGCGTGAATCTGGTCTCCGAACCCCAACTGCACCGCCAACTTGGGTTAAGGGATGACGAGTACACGCAGATCGTCGCACTGCTTGGCCGCGACCCGAACCACTTCGAACTTGCGGTCTTCTCGTTGCTCTGGAGCGAGCATTGCGGGTACAAGCATTCGCGTTCGACGCTGCGCCGCTTTCCAACCACAGGACCCGCCGTGTTGCAGGGCCCGGGCGAGAATGCGGGCGTTGTCGACGTCGGCGATGGCCTCGGCGTGGCCTTCAAAGTCGAGAGCCACAATCACCCGTCTGCGGTCGAGCCCTTCCAAGGCGCGGCGACAGGTGTCGGTGGCATCCTGCGCGACATCTTCGCGATGGGTGCCCGCCCGATTGCGATTCTCGACTCGCTCCGCTTCGGCGATCCGGCAACCGAACGCACGCGGCGTCTCCTCGACGGAGCCGTGCGCGGCATCGGCCACTACGGCAACTGCGTCGGTGTGGCCAACATCGGCGGCGAAGTGCGCTTCGACGCTGGCTACGAGCAGTCGTGCCTCGTCAACGCGATGGGTATCGGCGTCCTCAAGACCTCCGACCTCAAGAGCGCGACTGCGGCCGGCATCGGCAACCTCGTCGTGTTGTTCGGTGCGCGCACGGGTCGCGATGGCATTGGTGGAGCATCCGTACTGGCCTCGCAGGACATCGATGCGGGTGGCGACGAGAAGCGCCCAACCGTCCAGATCGGCGATCCGTACATGGGCAAGCGATTGATCGAAACCTCGCTCGGACTCGTCCGTGACGACGTCCTTGTGGGCCTGCAAGATCTCGGCGCCGCGGGGCTCGCCTCGTCCGCGTCGGAGATGGCATCGCGTGGTCCGGTCGGCGTGCGACTCGATCTCGCCAAGGTGCCGCTGCGCGAGGCCGACATGGAGGCCTTCGAGATCATGATCTCGGAATCGCAAGAGCGCATGCTCGCCTGCGTCGAGCCTCGCCGCCTGGCCGAAGTCGAGGCGCTCTGCGCCCGCTGGGAGCTTGAGTGCTCCGTCATCGGCGAAGTGGTTGAGGGTGATCACCTGATCTGCACGATGGGCGACACAGTCGTTGGTGACATTCCTGTTGCGGCGCTCGTCGACGATTGTCCGCGCTACACGCTCGATCCGCAGCGCCCCGATCGGCTCGCTACGGATCCGCTTACGATCGCTGACCTGCCGGCAGAGCCGGACGCCACAACGACACTCACGCGCCTCCTCGGCGCCCCGAACGTCGCCTCCAAGGCCGCGATTTTTCAGCAGTACGATCAGATCGTGGGTGGTGGCACCGTGATCCGCCCCGGTGCCGATGCCGGCGTCGTGCGCCTGCCTGGCTCCAAGCGAGCGATCGCCGCCGCGCTCGACGGTAGTGGCCGGCGCACGTGGCTTGATCCGCGCCGCGGTGGACGGCAGGCCGTCGCCGAGGCAGCACGCAACGTCGCCTGCACGGGCGGCCGACCGCTGGCGATCACCAACTGCCTCAACTTCGGTAACCCCGAGCGTGGCGAGACGCCCTACATGTTCGTCGAGTCTGTCGAGGGCATGGCCGAGGCCTGCGAGGCACTCCACGCGCCGGTTGTGTCGGGCAACGTCTCGCTCTATAACGAGCACTCGGGTGGCCCGATCCCACCGTCGCCCGTCGTCGGCTGTGTCGGTCTGATCGAGGACGCGGCACGCGCGATTGGGGCGGCGCCGCAGGATGGTGCAACGATCGTGCTGCTCGGCGATTCCGAGCCTGCCGTCGATGGCTCCGAATACCAAGCGTATGTTTTCGGCAGCGTGGCCGGCCGCATCCCCGACGTCGATCTCGAGGCTGAGGCTCACCTGATTGACGTGCTCGTCGAGGCCGCTGCTGAGGGCATCACGCACGCCGCCCACGATGCGGCCGAAGGCGGACTTGCCGTGGCAGCCGCCGAGATGGCGATCGCTGGTCGCGTTGGCATCGACGTCGAGCTACCCCAGCTGGCCGCGCGCGACGACATCACCCTGTTCGGCGAGCCCGGTGGCGGACTCGTCTTGGTGGCCGTCACCGACGTGAATGCGCTGCTCGCGCTGGCAACGCGCCACGGTGTACCCGCGCAGATCGTCGGCACCGCCGGGGGCGAGCACATCCAAGTTATCGCTGGCGCCGCAGTGGCATCGCTAACGCTGGCCGACGCGTCCACAATGCATGCCGCCACGCTGCCAGAACTGATCGGGGCGGCCTAACCATGTGTGGTGTCTTCGGCATCTACGCTCCGGATCGCGACGTCGCTCGGCTCACCTACTTCGGCCTCTACGCACTCCAACATCGCGGCCAAGAGAGCGCAGGCATTGCCGTCACAGACGGGCGTCGCATCACGGCAGTGCGCGAACTCGGTCTCGTCTCGCAGGTCTTCGACGAGTCGACGCTCGAGACGCTGCAGGGCTTTGCCGCCGTTGGTCATGCCCGCTACTCGACGACAGGTTCGTCGGCCTGGCAAAACGCACAGCCGGTCGTGCGTCACCGCGAAGGCCGCTCGATCGTGCTGGCCCACAACGGCAATCTCACCAACACCACCGAGCTTCGCCAAGAGCTCGAGGCCGAGGGCATCGCCTTCGAGACGACCTCCGACACCGAGGTCATCGCGGCGTTCGTCTGCGAGCACGCCGGGTCGCTGCTCGACGGTGTCCAGTCGGCGATGGCGAAGATTACCGGCGCCTTCGCGGCGATCGTGATGGATGAGACACAGATGATCGGCTTCCGTGATCCCGACGGCATCCGTCCACTGGTGCTCGGCGATCTCGATGGCTATCCCGTCCTGGCCTCCGAGTCCTGTGCGCTCGACATTGTCGGCGCAACGCTGGTGCGCGACATCGAGCCAGGCGAGATCGTCATCTGCACAGCGGACGGAGTTGAGAGCCACCCAACGAAGCCCGGCACGGAGCACGCGCCCGCACTCTGCGTGTTCGAGTTCATCTACTTTGCGCGGCCCGACTCCAAACTCGATGGCGTGCACCTGCACGGTGCGCGCGAGCGGATGGGTGAGCGCCTAGCCGAGGAGTCGCCCGTCGAAGCCGACGTCGTAATTCCGATTCCCGACTCCGGCGCACCAGCCGCGCAGGGTTACGCGCGCAAGAGCGGCATTCCCTACGCCGACGGTCTGGTCAAGAATCGCTACGTCGGACGCACCTTCATCCAGCCCGACCAGGCGCTCCGCGAGCACGGCATCAAACTGAAGTTCAATCCGATGCCCGATGTGCTGTCCGGACGCCGTGTGGTCGTTGTCGACGACTCGATCGTGCGCGGTACGACGACGCGCAAGATCGTCGAGATGCTGCGGGGTGCCGGAGCCACCGAGGTGCACCTGCGCATCTCGTCACCCCCCATCATCTCGCCGTGCTTCTACGGTATCGACATGGCCACCAAGGATCAACTAATTGCCGCCCACAAGTCGACCGAGGAGATTCGGCAGCACCTCGGTGCCGACTCGCTCGCCTACCTCTCGCTCGCAGGGCTTGAGGCCGCAACCGGTCATGGCGACGAGCGCTACTGCCGCGCCTGCCTGACCGGGAAGTACCCGACGGCGGTGCCGATCGCCGCCGATAAGGACCGCTTCGAAGCGACGCGGCTGCCGGTGGTCTGAGCGTGGCCGACGACCTGACCTACGCAGCGGCCGGGGTCTCGCTCGAGGCCGCCGATGTGGTTATCGAACGCCTCAAGGGCGCTGTCCGCTCGACCGTGCGTCCTGGTGTGATCGATGCGCACGGTGGTTTTGCCGGTCTCTTGGCACTCGGTGGCCTTGGCTACGAGGACGCGGTCTTGGTGGCGGGGACAGATGGTGTTGGCACGAAGCTCGAGTTGCATCGCGAGGCGGGCTCGTTGCACGCGGCTGGCATCGATTGTGTGGGAATGTGCGTCAACGACATTCTCTGCGTCGGGGCCGAACCACTGCTGTTTCTCGATTACGTCTCGGTCGGCGTGCTCGACCCGGAGGTCGTCGCGACGCTCGTGGAGGGCATCGCCGATGGCTGCCGACAGTCGGGAGCCGCCCTGCTCGGTGGCGAGACGGCCGAGCATCCTGGCGTGATGGACGCGGACAGTCTCGATGTGGCGGGCTTCGCACTCGGCATCGTCGAGCGTAGCCGCATGATCGATGGCACGCGGGTGGCAGTGGGCGATCGCGTGATCGGGATCGCCTCATCGGGGTTGCATTCCAATGGCTTTTCGTTGGTGCGGCGCGTTGTCGAGCGTGCCGGTGGAATCAAAAATGCCCCAGCCGACCTACTCGCGCCAACCAAGATCTACGTCGCAGACATCCGTGCGCTGCGCGCCGCCGTCGACGTGCATGCGCTCGCGCACATCACCGGTGGTGGCATCGAAGGCAACGCGCCGCGCGTCATTCCCCCGGGCTGTGGCATGGTCGTCGACCCGACGGCCTGGCCGCGTCCTAGCGTGGTGCAGTGGCTCGCCGACCAGGGCATCGAAGAGGACGAACTGCGCCGGGTCTTCAACATTGGCATCGGCATGATCGCCGTCGTCGCAGCGGCTGACGAGGCTGCCGCGCTGGCAGCACTCCACGAGCAGGGCACTGACGCGTGGGCGATCGGCGAGATCGAGTCGGGCGCTGGCGTCCGCTTTACCGCATGATCCGCGCCGCCTCCGCCGACGATCCACTGCGCATCGCAGTGCTCGCCTCGGGCCGTGGTTCGAATCTCGCAGCGTTGCTCGACGGGCTCGATGCGTCTGCTCGGATCGTCGCTGTGGCATCGAATCGTGCCGATGCGATCGCTCTGGCCCGAGCCCGCGACGTCGAGATCGACACGGAGGTCTTCGTCCGTGGCGAAGATTGGGCAGCGCGCGACCGACTGATGGGCGACTGGCTCGCCGAACGCGACATCGAACTCGTCGTGTTGGCGGGCTTTCTCGAGATTCTCACACCCGTCTTCGTCGACCGCTTCCCCACGATCAATGTGCACCCTTCGCTCCTGCCGGCCTTTCCGGGGCTCAAGGCTTGGGAGCAGGCTCTCGCTGCGGGCGTTTCCGAGACGGGTGTCACGGTGCACCTCGTCGACGCGGGACTCGATACGGGGCCACCGATCGCGCAGGAGCCGGTACCGATTCGTCCGGGCGATGAGGCTGCTGCACTTCACGAACGGATCCAGGCGGTCGAGCATCGCCTGCTGCCCGACGTCGTGCGGCGCTTGGCGCGCAACGAGATCCCCACGCCTCAGGTGGTGGCAGGATGACGCGCATTCGCCGCGCCCTCGTCTCGGTGTCCGACGCCGCAGGCCTCGAAGAGTTGGTGCTTGCACTCCACGAGCTCGGTATCGAGATCGTCGCGTCGAGTGGTACGGGCAAGCGTATTGCCGAGGCGGGTGTACCGTGGCTCGCAGTCGAGGAGGTGACGGGCGCACCCGAGATGCTCGGTGGGCGGGTCAAGACTCTGCACCCCGGCATCCACGGAGGCATCCTCGCCCGCCGCGACGTCCCTGAAGACTTGGCGCGGATCGAGGAGTTCGGCATCAAGGAAATTGGCCTCGTCGTCGTCAACCTCTATCCCTTCCGCGAGACCCTCGCGACGCCCGGCATTACCGATGCCGAGGTGATCGAGAAGATCGACGTGGGTGGGCCGGCGATGGTGCGTGCAGCCGCGAAGAACCACCAGTCCGTTGGGGTTGTCACGTCACCGAGCCGCTATGCAGAGGTAATCGCCGAATTGCGCGAGCACGATGGTGAGCTCAGTGACGAGACCCGGCGCCGACTCGCTGCCGAGGCCTTCACGATGACGGCCGGCTACGACGCTGCGATCTCCGCCTGGTTTATGGGCAACGTCGCGCTGCCCGACGAGATCGTGGTCGACCTTCAGCGCGAGCGCGAGTTGCCGTACGGTGAGAATCCGCACCAGGCGGCTGCGTACTACGTCGACCGTACCGTGTCGCGCCACCTCTTGACTGGCGTCGTGCAGCATGGCGGCAAGGGACTCTCGTACAACAATCTCGCCGACCTCGCAGCCGCACATGCGATTGCGAACGAGTTTGATGAGCCGGCCTGCGCGATCATTAAGCATCAGAACCCGTGCGGCGTCGCGCTTGGTAATGATGCAGCCGAGGCGTACGAGAAGGCACTGGCCGGCGACCCAGTCAGCGCATTTGGTGGTGTGATTGCCATCAATCGACCCATCACCACCGAGCTTGCTGCACGCCTCGCCGAGCAGTTCCTCGAAGTGGTGATCGCGCCGAGTTTCGAGGACGGTGCACTCGAGGCGCTGGCCATTCGTCCGACTACCCGCCTGTTGGAAGACACCGATCTGCTACGTCGCGGCCCGCTGCGTCACTACCGCCCGGTGCCGGGTGGCATGCTGGTGCAGGATTCCGACAGTGCTGACGAGCCGCGCACTGCGATGACGGTTGTCACAAAGGTTCAGCCTGACTCGCGCGAGTGGGCAGACCTCGTGTTTGCCTGGCGCATCGTGCGCCACGTGTCGTCGAACGCGATCGTGATCGCTCGTGATTGTGCAACGCTTGGGATCGGCGCTGGCCAGATGAGTCGTGTTGATTCGGTTCGGATCGCGGTCGATAAGACGCCAGAGGATCTTTGTGCCGGCGCGGTGCTTGCCTCCGATGCGTTCTTCCCCTTTCCCGACGGAGCCGAGCTCGCGTTGCAGGCGGGCATCACCGCGATTATTCAGCCGGGTGGTGCGAAGCGCGACGACGAAGTCACCGCCGCTGTCGATGCCGCAGGCGCGACGATGCTCCACGTCGGCCGCCGCCATTTCCGCCACTAACGTGGAGCGGTTAGACCCCGCCGAGGCCCGCGCGATCATCGTCTCGCGGCAGGGCTTCGCTACGCGTAATCGCGGGGCGACCGCGGAGAGCGTGCTGGCCACGATTGGTCGGCTTGGCTGCGTCCAACTCGATTCCGTGATGACCGTCGCGCGGGCTCATCGACTGACGCTTGCGGCCCGAGTCGGCAGAGTGCCGGCGACGACACTCAATGGTCTGCGCCGTAGTGGGCAGATTGCGGAGGTGTGGGCGCACGAGGCGTGCCTGATCGACGCGAACGACCTACCGTATTTTCGGGGTGGCATGCTTAGCGAGACGCAGCATCGCTGGTGGGGTCCGGTCCTTAACGAGCATCCTCAGATTGCTAAGGAGGTGTTGCGTCGCATCGAGGCCGAGGGACCTCTGATGCCGGGTGATTTTGGTGGTGCGGGCACTCCGGGGTGGTGGGAGTGGTCGCCTGCCAAGCAGGTCTTCGAAGCGCTTTTTTCCAGTGGACAATTGGCAGTGCGCGAGCGCCGGGGCTTTGCACGGGTCTACGATTTGCCTGAGCGGCTCTACACGGCACAACAACTTGTTCCGGTTGACGATGCGGCTGCTTTACGTTGGCGCGTACTTCGCGCAATCACTGCGCGCGGCATTGTGACCGAGGCTCGCCTGCCCGACTATTTCCGCGTTCCGGGTCGCACGAAGACGCTTGCAGTGCCTGTTGCCGAGTTGATCGAGGAGGGGGCGATCATTCGTGGTCAGCTTGGCGATTATGCGGCGCTTGCGGATCCTGCTGCGCTCAACGGGCTAATCGCCTCCTCCACCGACGTCCTCCTGTGTCCGTTCGACAACATGGTTTGGGATCGGGAGGAGACGGAGCGCCTGTTCGGCTTTCGGCATCGTCTCGAGCTCTACGTGCCGAAGCCGAAGCGCCAGTACGGCTACTACGTGCTGCCTTTGCTCGTCGGTTCTCGCATCGTTGGCCGCGCCGATGTGAAGGCCGATCGCAAGGCGGGTACGCTCGTCATCCTCGCGATGCATTGGGAGGGTCGGACGGCGATGCAAGCGCTGTCCCGTGCCGCCGCCCGCCTCGCCTGGACGCTCGGTTTGCCTTCGGTCACATTCGCGTGACGAATACGTATTCGTCACGCCGAGGCGGGCACTGGCCTTGCGAGGAGTGGTTTCACAATCTGGCACGCAGAACGACATTCTGGGCCCGGGCCCAAAATGTCATTCCGCATTCAGCGACCGGTTTGTGCGTCGCCTAGAGTTGCCACATGAGTGGCAGTATTCGGCTTTCGTTCGAGGCATCGCCCACCGCTCTGCAGCTCGCAACTGCCACCGCCACACAGTTCGCTACGAATGCGGGCTTGGCGGCCAACGATGCCGAGCGTGTGCAGCGTGCGGTGCAGATCTTCGTTGCCTTCTCCGTCCATCAGTCGTATGAGGACGTGTCTGGTGGCGAGATCGAGCTGAGTCTTGGCCTCGTTCCCAATGGCGTGGAAGTGGCAGTGCACGATTGGGGGCGCCCCTGGCGTCGGGCGGGTGGACCATTTGGTCCGCTGCCTCCCGAACTTTCTGCGGCTGCCGAGCTCGATGCGGGCGCGCAGTTGGACAATCTCGCGGAGGAAGGAAAGCTGCTGACGCTCCAGATTCCGTGCACACATGACGCAAACGCCGAACGTGCGACAACCTTCACTCAACCCGCGCATGAGCCAAAACAGCGTGGCCAGCACAGCGAGGACGAAGTCGAGATTCGCCTCGCCACACCCGAGGATGCCAATGCGATCTGCGGTCTCCTGTACGACAACTACGGCCTTGACTACGTGCACGCCGAGTTCTAGCGCCCCGCGCTTATCGCGATCGGCATTGAACGGGGCGTTCTCGCCAGCACTGTCGCGTATGCGGGTGAGGAGTTGGTCGGCCACATCGCACTGATTGGATCTGGACCTATCAGCACGATGGTTTCTGGCGAGGCTCCTGAGATGGCCGCAGCATTGATCGCCGAGGAGTGGCGTGGACTCTGGCTCTACAACCGTCTGCACGACTTCGCGGTCGCGCACGCGCGTAGCCTTGGCGTGTCGGCAGTGTTTGGGCAGTCGACGACGGCACATGTGGTGAGCCAGCGACTTGGGGTCGGGTCTGGGTACAAGTTCATGGCGCTGATGGTCGGCGGAGCGCCGCCCACCATGGCAAAGGGCCAAACCCGGCGCGGCGAACAACTTGCGGCGCGTGGTGGATTGGCCTACGCCGTGCTGCCACTCGACGCCGCGCCTGTTCTAACGGCCACGCTGCCAGAGCAGTGCGCCGATGTGTTGCGACGGATTACTGACGACGCCGGTTATTCGATCGTGGCATCTGACGGAGCCGAGCCCGTCGGCGTTGAGGATGCGCCGATCTATTGGAAGCAAGCGGGTAGCGAGTTTATTTACGTCTCCGGCCCGCACGACTTGCGAGCCGTCGAGCGCGAATTTTGGGCTGAGGATGCACGTCGAGCCGACACGCTCTACGTCGATCTTGATCTCGCCTTCGACTGCTCCGAGGCGATCGAGATGCTCCGCGAGCGCGGGTTCTACCTGAGTGGTCTGATTCCAGCGGGTCGCGATGGTCGTGACTGGCTTCGCATGCAGCGGCCGCAGGCTGCTGCAGACATCGACGGCATTCGGCTTCTGCCGGAGGCACGGTGGCTGCTCGATGAGGTGCTGGCCGACCGCTCGTCCGTCACCTAGTTCTCGCCTGTGAAGAAGACGGCGTTTGTTCTGCGTCACGCGCGCGTACGGAATGCGTATTCGTCACGTTGAGGCGGTCACTGGCCTCGTGAGGGGTGGTTGCACAATCTGGCACGCGGGACGACATTCTGGGTCCGGGTCCAAAATGTCGCCTGCTGAGTACCATGTCGCGCATGCTTGGTCGCGCCACGCTCACCGTCCCCGCTTCGCCGTCGACGGCGGTCATCGCGGAGGCCGTTGTGACGAGTTTTGCGTACGAGGCCGGAATTCCCGCCGAAGGCGTCGAGCGGCTCCAGCGCGCACTACGTTGTCTCGTCGCATTCAGTGTCGAGCAGTCGTACGAAGGGCGAGGTGGCGGCGACGTCGAGATTAGCCTCGAACTGGACGCGGAGGGCGTCGCACTCAACGTGCACGACTGGGGCAAGCCCTTCCGCCGCGCTGGTGGCCCTGGCGATCCGTTGCCGCCAGGCCTTGAAGAGGCCGAGGCGGTCGCTGCGGACGTCCGCCTGATCAACCTTGCCAACGAAGGCAAGCGCCTCTCCCTCCACATCGCCACAGAGCACGCGATTGTGCTCTCGCCGGCGATTGATGGGGCGGCAGATCTCGAGCGGGCGTCTCGCTCGCAGACCACCGATGGCATCGAAATTCGCGATGCGACAATCGCTGACGCTACGGCAATTTCGCAATTGATGTATCGCAGTTATGGCCTCGGCTACGTCCACGCCGACTTCTATCGCCCCGTTTGGGTTGAAGCAGCGATGAACGACGGGCACGTCTCGAGCACCGTCGCGTACGCAGGTGACGAGTTGATTGGACATCACGCGCTGTTGATCACGACGCCGCATGAGGCCGCCGAATCGGGCGTGGCCGTCGTCGCGCGCGAATGGCGCGGGCTTGGCCTGTTTGACCAGATGTTTGAGCGCACGGTTGCGCGTGCCAAGGCGCTCGGTATTCCGGCGATGTTTGGCCAGGCCACCACTGCGCACGTCTACAGCCAGCGCTCGGAATTCAAATCCGGCTATCGACCGACCGCGCTGATGATTGGCGCAGCGCCTGCCGCGATGGCGCAGGCCCAAGGCAGCGATGGTGCTGAGCCTGTCGGGCGTGGGGCGCTGCTCAACTCCGTCCTGCCGTTGGCGAAGACCCCTCGAATCCACGTTGCGTTGCCCGCGCTTTACGCAGACGTGCTGCAGCGCATCGCCAACAATGCTGGCCTCGAAATTGTTGCGCCACAGGATGCTGTGCCGCTCGAGCTGAGTGAGGACATCGCCTTCTCTAAGGAAGGCCTATCGGCGAATATCTACGTCTCGGGTGGGGCCGACCCACAACGCCTCGAGCGCATGCTCTGGTCGGACGACGGGCGACGCGCAGAGACGCTTTACGCCGATCTCGACCTCACCTGCGATTGCGAAGCAGCCCTGCACACCTTGCGCTCGCAAGGGTTCTACCTATCCGGGTTGATCCACGCAGGGCGTGACGGCCGCGACTGGCTGCGACTGCAGCGACCACAGGCGCAGGCGGATCTTGAGCAACTCCACGTCGAAGGCGATTTTGCAGCCTGGCTGCTCGATGCAGTGCTGGCCGATCGCGCAAGCGTCAGTTCGGACTAGGCGAGAAAGCGCCTGATCTCTGCGGCGGCAGCCTCGGGCGCCTCCCAGTAAATCATGTGCGCCGAGTCGAGACCGACGACCTCAAGGTTGTCGCCAAG
>SHUX01000018.1 GCA_009694475.1 Thermoleophilia bacterium | reverse complement strand
GCTAGTGTCTCGGCGGAGCCTGTCAGCGAACCTGTTGTTGCTACTGCCGCAGAGCCGGTGGCCGCCTCCGCAGAAGCGTCTTCTGCAGACGCAAAGCCGACTGAGTAAGTACACCGAGGGTAGGCAAGACCATGCTGGCCGGACTGCGGGGTACGCGACGCCTTGAGCACCAAGAGGAGGTTCCGATTACGGACCACCTCGAAGAGCTCCGCAATCGCATCATCATTAGCGCGATCGCGGTGGCGATTGGCTTCGGCTTCTGCTTCTGGAAGCACGAGCTGATCATCGAGTTCCTCAACCGGCCGTTGCCACCCGAACTGCCGGTACCGATCGTGCTGGGAGTGGCAGAGCCCTTCACGATCGCACTCAAGGTCGCCCTGGCTGGCGCGATCGTGCTAGCCATCCCGATTCTGATCTATCAGCTCTACGCCTACGTGATGCCCGCGTTCGACCCGGACCACGATCGCCGCACCTGGCCGTACCTAGTAGGAGCCTCTGGACTCTTCTTTATCGGTCTCGCGTTCGGCTACTTTGCTGTCCTTCCGCCCGCGCTGAGTTTTCTCGTTGGCTTCGACTCCGAGCTCTATAACCGGCAGGTCGATGCCGGCAACTACTATGGCTTCGTTGTTCAGATTCTGATCGCCTGTGGGCTGATCTTCCAGATGCCATCAGGCGTTTTTGTGCTGACGACGGTTGGTCTGATGCGCTCGTCGTGGATGCGCAAAAACCGCCGTTACGCGATCTTCTTGCTCGCAGTCGTGGCGGCGGCTCTGCCCAGTGGCGATGTCGTCTCAATGATGATCATCTTCGTTGCCCTGCTCGGCCTGTATGAGATTTCAATCATGATCTCGGCCTTTGTCGAACGCAACAAAGGAGAGGCAGAGGCCGCCGAGGCGGCGGAGTTTGACGACGCAGGAGATGTCGTGAAGGTTGCAGACGTCGAGGACGTGTGACCGAGATCTACGCCGCCGACCACGTGCTGCCGGTCGGTGCCCCGCCGCTACGGCAGGGTGCGGTCGCAGTGCAGGATGGTCTGATCGTGGCGGTGGGCACTCGCGCTGAGGTGCTTGAAGCACATGCTGGAGCCCGTGTCGAAGAGCTCGGTTTCGCCGTGCTGCTACCGGCTCTCATCAATGCGCACACGCACCTCGAGTACGCCACCTATGGCGGCTTCGGGGATGGGCTCCCGTTTAGTGATTGGCTCGCCGACCATGTTGCGCGGAGGCCACGACTCGCCCCCGGGGATGTTGAGGCAGCCGCAGCACTCGGTGCGATGCTTTGCCTGCAGTCGGGGGTGGGCACGATTGCAGATGCTTCGTATGCTGGGGCTGCTGTCGCCGCCGCCAGCGAGGCTGGGCTTCGCGCGATCGTGCACCTCGAAGCCTTCGGCGGGCCCGACGCGGATGCCGAGAGCGTGGTCGAGGCGCTGCGCCAGCGTCTCGCAGCGGTCGCTGGCTCGACGACGCCACTCGTCCAGCTCGGTGTTTCACCGCACAGTCCGTACTCGGTCGCACCCGCCGTCTTTGCTGCACTCGATGCGTTTGCCCGCTCCCAAGGGATGACGGTGATGACGCACGTCGCGGAGTCGCTCGCCGAACTCGAGGCCGTCGCCGACGGCACGGGACCGATTGCTGATGCGCTACGCACGCTGACGCGGATTGAGGCGACGGGTCAGCACCCGATTGAGCTGCTGGCAGAGCGGGGGCTGCTGCGCCCGGGTTCTATCCTCGTCCACGCGGTGCATGTCGATGCCAACCAGATCGGTCTGATTGCCTCGTCCGGCGCTGGCGTCGTGCACTGTCCACGCTCGAATGCGCTGCTCGGGTGTGGGACAGCGCCGCTCGTAGAGTTGCGTGCTGCGGGGGTGCCTGTTGGCATTGGTACGGACTCCCCGGCCTCGGCAATCGACTTCGATCTGTGGGCCGAACTGAGGGCCGCTATCGTGACGGCGCGTGCCCGTGAGGGGCGGCCCGACGCGTTGCTGGCAGCCGAGACGGTCGAACTAGCAACGCTTGGGGGTGCTCGTGTCCTCGGGATCGACGATCGCGTCGGAACGCTCAGCGTTGGCAAGCGGGCGGACCTGACGGCCGTCGATCTAACGGACACGTCGTACGCCAGCACGGAAGACGCTGCCGTCAGTGCGGTGTTCGCTGGATCACCAGAGCGGACGTTGCTCACCATCATTGATGGCGTCGTGCGCTACCGTAAGGGCGCAGATACGGAGCGGCTAGCGGCCTGTTGGGCCGCTGCGCTGCCGGGTCGGACTCGGATGATCGGAACAGACGACTGATGGCACGAACCAAGCGCAAAGCGGGACCAGGCAGCGTGACGTCGACGTCGCCGCGGTCGGCGAAGAGCAGGCAGGAGGCGCCGTATTCGGTGACACCGACGATGAACGAGCGCCTGCGTAAGCACTTCAAGTGGGTCTTCGCGCTGCTCGCAGTCGTTTTCGCACTGATGTTCGTGATCGCGGGAGTCGGCACAGGCGGGCCATCTATGCTCGACATGCTCAGTGACTCTGCCGGTAGCGCGGACGCACCAGAGCAGGTGCCTGCGAACGCGGCCGTCAAGGACGCCCTGACCAAATCACAGTCGGCACCCGAAGATCCACAGTCGTGGCTGGCACTCGCCCAGGCGTATGTCAACACGGGTGAGTTGGCGAAGGTAGCGGAGACCGTTGCTGTTGCGTCCGAACTCGCACCGAAGGATGCGACAGTGCAGGCGGCCGTCGCCAATGTCTATCTTGCCGAGGCTGCTGCTGCGATGCAGAAGGCGCAGACCGAGTATGCCGCCGCACAAGAAAAGAGCAATGTTGGCGGTCGCCCCGCCGTTCCCCATTCGGTCATCCCTGGTCAGGCGAGTGGGGCGACGAAATTTCATACGGCGCAGGAGAGCATCTCCAGCGCGATTATGCAAGAGGCGTCCGAGAAGGTTTCGCCACTCCAGGCAGAGGCGACAGACGCCTACAAAGCCGCCATGGTGGCGCAGACAATCGTGACGGACCTCAAACCAACGGACGCTGCGGCTTGGTTCCGGCTTGGCCAGATCAGCACGGCAGCTAACGATGGTGTTAGAGCGATCGCGGCGTACAAGAAGTTCGTCAAGCTGGCGCCGGCCGACCCCTTGACAATCAAGGTCAAGGAGGAGATCGATCGGCTCGAGAAGGCTGCGGCTGCACTCAATCTGCCGCAGTAGTTTCGCGGCGCAGAGCCTGTGTGGGTACGTGACCCCTGTGCGTCGACGATTGGTACATTTCCCGCCGCGGGCCGTTAGCTCAGCTGGTAGAGCAGGGGACTCTTAATCCCAAGGTCGTAGGTTCGATCCCTACACGGCCCATCCGCGCTGGTCGGAGGCGCTGCGAGCGGCCAGCAAGGCCCATTCGTGGTGCATGGCGGACATGACAAGTGCGCACTTGTCATGTCCGCCATGCCGCCTACGTTGCGCAGCTG
Organism: Thermoleophilia bacterium; assembly: GCA_009694475.1. Lineage (GTDB taxonomy): Bacteria > Actinomycetota > Thermoleophilia > Gaiellales > F1-60-MAGs149 > F1-60-MAGs149. Next base: position 19,315 of record SHUX01000018.1, on the reverse strand, counting down.
ATCACGCGTAATGCGTGTCTCTGGAGAATGCCTAGCCGCGGTTGGCGAAGAAGATCTCGGCGTTGTCGAGGTTCGCGATCGGGCCAAGCATGCCGAAGTCGAAGTCCTCGAGTGCTTTGCCGGACTGCACCTTGTTCGGCCAATCCTGGTTGGCGAGCGCCGCCTTGCCCTGCGCCACGATGTCGGCATTGCCACCGGCAACGACCGAGACCGCCGTCGCGGGGTCGCCGAGACCGCCGTTGGCGATCACTGGCAGCGACGAGTACTTTTTGGCGAGAGCCGCGAGCGAGTGGCCGGAGCCGAAGACCTCATCGGTGGCGAGGTGCTCGGTGATGTGGACGAAAGCCGCGCCAGCATCCTTGATGATCGGGAAGATGTCGGCTGCATCCTGCTCGCCGCCGACCCACTGGTACTCGAAGTCGTTGACCTTGCTCTGCGAGAGACGCAGACCGACGGGCAGCGTGCCCTGCGTGCCAGCGATGACTGCACGGAGGATCTCCTCGTCAAGGCGGATGCGATTGCGGGCGCTGCCGCCGTACTGATCCGTGCGCTGATTCGTATACGCGGTCCAGAACTGGTCGAGCAGATATCCGTTGGCGCCGTGGATCTCGATCGCGTCGAAGCCGGTCTTTTGTGCGTGAATGGCGGCCGAGACAAAGGCGTCCTTGACGGCGATCAGCTCGTCTGTCGTGATCTCACGTGGTGTTGGGTAGCCACCCTCGCCACGATAGAAGTCGAGCATCTCGCCCTTCGGCTCCACCGCCGATGGAGCAATCGCACCCTCGACATACCCGCTATTGCGTCCCTGGACGAGTGCGCCCGCATGGACGAGTTGCATGCAGATCTTGGCACCCTCAGCATGCACAGCATCGACGACCGTCTTCCACGCGCCCGCTTGGGCGGCGTTGATGATGCCGGGCTGGAAGTGGTAGCCCTGAGCGTGCTGATCATCGATATAGCAAGCCTCGACGATCACGAAGGCGAAGCCACCCGCGGCGTAGCGGCGGTAGTACTCGGCCATCTGCTGCGTCGCACAACCATCTTCCGTAGCACTGACGCGTGTCATCGGCGCGACCGCCAAGCGGTTCTTCAACTCGAGCGAGCCGAGCGACGTGGGCTGAAACAGAATCGACGTATCCGACACAGAGGTCTCCTAGTGCATTGCGGCCAAACGACGATGAAATCCTAATCGAAGCGTTGGTTATACCTCCAGACCAAGGCTAAGAGAGGTCGCGGTGGCCATGCAGTCTGGCCGGCGAGAGCAGGCTCGCACAGATCAAGAAGAGCACCGCGGCCGCAGGGAAGCACAGCATGACGAGATCAAAGTTGCCGGTTAGGTCTCGCACACCACCAAGCAGTGACGGCACGAGCGCTGTCATCAGATACCCAAAGAACAGCATCATCGCGGCGGCAGCACCAACGTCTATGGCACTATCGGCGACCTCGAGCGGCAGGCTCATCGCGAGTGTAAACATCGCGCCGTTAGCGAGTCCGCCAAGCAGCATCCAGATTTCGGCCTGGGCGGGTGCGATGATCAGTAGTACCGACACGACACCAATCACGAGGCCCGTTACCTGCAGCAGTACGCGCCGCGAAAAGCGGCGGCTCGCGACGAGGGCAACGAGCGGTCCGGGGATCATGCCGAGGTTGTAGAGCGCGCCTAACCAACCGGCATAGGCGAGCGACGAGCCGTGCTCAACATAGGCCGCTGGCATCCAGGTGTTGATGCCGTAGTAGAGAGTGCCCATCAGCCCAAATTGGATGGCTAAGAGCCAGACGACACCACGACGCAGGGGGAGTCGAGGGAACGCCACGATCTCGCGGTCGTGTGAGACTCCACGCGTCAGGGCAAGCCAGGCGCCGAGTATCACGAGCGAAAAGGCGGAGTATGCGAGCATCGTCGACTGCCAACCACCAAGCCAGAGTGCAAGCGGGACGGCAAGTGCCGCGCTGATACCAGAGCTGATCTGAAAGCCCATCGCGTAGACGCTCGTCAGGAGTAGAGGGTGGTCGGCAAAGCGCTCTTTGACAGCGACGACCATCAGTGTGTTGCCGACGCCCATGCCAACACCGATCAGCAGGGTCATCACGAGAATGCCGGGTAGGCCTGGCACGAATGCGCGGCAGACACCAGCGAGACCAATCAGCGCCACCGAGAGACTAATCGCGTGGAGTGCACCGATGCGACCGGCGAGGATTGGTGCGAGCGGCGCGAATAATCCAAAGCAGAGCACGGGAATCGTGACGAGTAACCCGACCGTGGCGTGTGAGACACCGAGTGACGTTTGGATTTCGGGCACGAGCGGGCCGATCCCGACGAGTTGCGGGCGGTAGACAAGTGCCGCCACAAAGAGACCGATCAGGAGCGGCAGACGATCACCAATTGGCTGTACCGCATGCCGATTCGGCGACTCGTGGTCTGCCCTCATACTGGCAGGATGCCAGAGGCCGCGGTGACAATGTCGGCTGCCGCGGACCAGCCGCTAGAATGTCGGCTCACCCGGATGCCCGCAGTTGACGTACGGGTCTGGCACGAGTTGGCGCTGCAGGTTGTTCATTGTCAACTGCCAGTTCGGGTCGTAGGGCGACGGTGGGCCGTCGAACTCGACGCGAATGTCGGGCGTCACGCCCGGGCCAGGCGTCGTGATGCGGTAGCGGTTGACCGTCGACTCGCCCGTGCGCTGCTGGCCCAGGGCCGTACTCGCCTGTCGTTTTGGACCGACTTCGAAGCAGAACTGGCCATACGGACGGTTGGCGAGAAACCCGTTGACACGGCTCCACTGGAAGCCACCGGCAGGAAAGCCGTAGTTCGAGTTGAGTGCATCGAGGTAGAGATTGCGGCCCTTATCATCGAGCGGGACGCCCTCAGGCGTCGCCTCGCCAACGGCAATCGGCTTACCGTGCCAGCTGTAGGTTCCGAAGAGGTGCGGAAACTTGACGGTCTTGGAGGGTCCGTAGCGTGACCAGTCGCTAAACACCACGAGGTCGGCGACGGCTCCACGCCAGTGCGAAAGTCGGACCTCCGTCGAGCCTGTAATGCCTCCATAGTTTGGCGTCGGGCGCTTCCACTCCTGCACGGCCCAATGGCTGCCGTCGCTTGCGGTGCAGGCGGTAACGATCAGTTTGGAGCCGGGGAAGGCGCCGCCACGATAGGGCCCACAGGTGTTTTCAAACGTCTGCCAGTGGGAGCCGCTCGCGCCGGCGCCTCCGGAGTAGTCGAGCCGCAGGCGGCCGCGCGACATGTTGATCGCACCCCAGGCGAAGATGTGCTGCGTCTGGCCACCCCTGCGCAAGGTCAGCATCGCCACACCACCCTGGTTGACAGTGAGCACGACTGGCCCCTGCGGATTGCGGGTAATCAACGTGCTCGCCTGTGCGGCACCGGTAACGGCGAGCAGGCAGACCAGTGTCAGCAGGAAAATGCGGTGGCGCATGTACAGAAGACGTTACGGGACGTTGGATCTGACGTCCGGTGCTTGGTAACGCGGGATATGCTTTTGAATCTACGGGAGATGCTGATGGAACGCACCGAACTTAACCGCGCACGCCTCAACGAACTGATCGCACGGGAGCGGGTCGCCGCCGCAGAGCGCACGCCGAAGTCGAGCGCACTCGCCGCTCAGGCGCAGCAGCACATGATCGGTGGTGTACCGATGCAGTGGATGGAGGTCTGGGTCGGACAGCACGTGGTCTTCTTCGATCGCGCAAAGGGCAATCGCATCATCGACGTTGATGGCAACGAACTGATCGACTTCTGCCTTGGTGACACCGGCTCGATGGCGGGGCATTCGCCCGACGCAATGGTTGCGGCCGTGCAGCACCGGATTGGCGAACTCGGCGGCATCACCACGATGCTGCCGACGGAGGACGCAATCTGGGTCGCGGGCGAGCTGGCCCGACGCTTTGGCCTGCCCAAGTGGACCTTCTCACTGACGGCGACCGACGCCAATCGCTGGGTGCTGCGTACCTGTCGGCAGCTGACCGGACGGCCGAAGGTGCTGATCATGAACTACAGCTATCACGGCTCTGTGGACGAGACGATCATCGCGCTCGAACATGGTGTGGCAACGCAGAAGCCCGGCAACGTCGGGCCTGCCGTCGACCCGGCCGTGACGACGCGCGTGGTGGAGTTCAACGATCTAGCCGCACTCGAGCGCGAGTTGGCACACGGCGATGTGGCGTGCGTGCTGGCCGAGCCGGCGTTGACGAACATGGGCATCGTCCTGCCCGACTCCGGCTATTGGGAGGAGGCGACGCGGCTGATCAAGGCGGCCGGTGCGTTGCTCGTAATCGACGAGACGCACACGCTGTCTGCCGGCCCGGGCGGCTGTACGCAGGCGTGGGGTCTGCAGCCCGACATCGTCACGATTGGCAAGAGCATTGCTGGTGGCGTACCGATTGGTGCGTACGGCGTGTCGGCCGAGATTGACGCACAGATTCAGGGCGATCCCGACGGCGACTACGTCGATACGGGTGGCGTTGGTGGCACGCTCGCAGGCAACGCCCTCTCGCTTGCTGCGGCCCGCGGCACGCTTGGACACGTGCTCACCGACGAGGCCTTTGTGGGTATGTGCGAGCTCGGCGCCCGCATGCTGGCTGGCATGCGCGAGTTGATCGAACGGCACAACCTCCCGTGGGTCGTCGAGGGTCTTGGTGCGCGTGCAGAGTTTCGCTTCTGCGCCACGATGCCCGCCAACGGTGGCGTGTCGCACGATGCGCACGACGCCGAGGTTGAGGAGTGGCTCCATCTGGTCACGCTCAACAATGGCATCCTGATTACGCCGTTTCACAACATGTGCCTCGTCTGTCCGGCGACCACGCCAGCCGATATCGACCGATTGCTCGAGGTGCTTGATACGGCCGTTGCCGAACTACGCGCCGCCTAGCGGGATCAACGTTGCTGTGGGGTCAGACGATGTTGGGGGCGATTTCGGCGATCGTGTTGTCGATCAACTCACGACGGCCGTGCTCTGTTTCGCGCCGCAACACACCGTTCTCGTCGACGCGGTACTGCGCGACCTCCATCAAGGGCGGCGAGTACGAGTGGATGGTGATCGCCGGCGTCCCCTCGACGTGTGCAACGGAGTGGATATAGCCACCGGGTCCCTCGCGCGTCACACCCGCACGCACCTCGACATCCGACGACCCATCAGGCAACAGCATCTGCTTCTCGATAACAGTGCCCTCAACACCGACGAGGCCGACCCCAGAGATGGCGTGGTCGTGATAGCCAGTGCCTTGGCCCGGCATCCACATGATCAGCCACGTGTCAACGCGATCGTCCTCATACAACAGGCGATAGCGGCGGCGCTCAGAATCGGCTACCACCAAGGGTCGCCAGAGATCCTCTCGGGCGGCAATATCCGCCGAAAGCTGAACCAGTTGGGCGGTCGTTAGCGGGCCATCGCCGGCAGGCACGAGCGTACTAACTGCTGCGAGCAGCTCGGCGGGCGGGGAAACAACCTCCGTCCAATCTTGGGGGGTGAGGGTATCTGCTCTGGCCATGTCTAGCCTTTTTCGTGTGCGCGTGACAATGGGATGACCACGCACCGCAACCATATCGCTTGTCGTAACCGAATACACTCCACGAGATGACAGATGTGCGGATGATTGATGTTGGAGCAAAGGCAGTGACGCGTCGTCGTGCGCTGGCGCGCTGCGAGGTCCAGATGTCGGACGAGGCGCTGGCCAAGATCGAAGACGGTACCGTTGCCAAGGGCGATGTTTTCGCCACGGCCCGCGTGGCGGGCATTGCGGCTGCCAAGAAGACGCCAGATCTGCTGCCGCTCTGCCACCCCTTGATGCTCGATCACGTGCGCGTCGATCTCGCGGTCGATCGCTCCGCTGGCTGCGTACGGATCGAGGCAGAGTGCGCGCTTGACGGGCGAACAGGCGTGGAGATGGAGGCGCTCGTTTCGGTTGCGGCAGCCGCATTGTGCGTCCACGACATGCTCAAATCGACCGACCCCGAAATCCGCATCGACGGCATCGCACTGTGGGAGAAGGACGGCGGCAAGAGTGGCGCGTGGCGTCGGTCGGGTGCGTGACATGCGTGCCTGCGTACTGACGGTCTCCGACGGCGTTTTCCACGGCGCCCGCGAGGATGGCTCCGGCGATCTACTCGCTGAGCGAGTGACGGCAGCTGGGTTTGAGGTCGTCGATCGGGCGGTCGTGCCCGACGAGGTGGGGGCAATCATGGCTCACGTCGTGACGTGGGCCGACACGCCGGACGCCCCTGAACTCGTACTCGTCACGGGCGGCACGGGTTTTGCTCCGCGCGATGTCACGCCCGAGGCGCTGGCTCCGGTCTACGATCGCCGCACGCCGGGTATCGACGAGGCGATGCGTGCCTTCTCGATGCGGGCCAAGCCACATGGCATGCTCAGCCGCGGCGTCTCTGGCATTCGCGGCCGTACGCTGATCCTCTCGTTTCCCGGCAGCCCGAAGGCGTGCGACGAACTCTTCGGAGTCGTCGAGCCGGTGCTCGATCACGCCCTCAAACTGCTGCGCTCAGACCCGACCGAGCACCTTTAGGCGATTGGAATTCGCAGTTCGGCGCGGTGCCCGCCGCCGAGGTGAATACAGGTCGAGCCTGATTCTTCGGCGACGTACCGTGCAGGCATCTGGCCATTGAAGGGATTGACGGGGAAGAGCCACTGGGAGCGCACCTCGAGTTCGAGGACGTCGCCAGCACGAAGGTGTGTGGCCTGCGGAAGCAGTGCGATCGAAACCGGCACGATTTCGCCGACTGAGAGTGGCTCGCGGACAGCGTGGCTGTGTACGGGCTGCCAGTCGGTCGAGAGCCCTTGATCGAGTGCGCGGTGGGCCGGACGAAGCCATCCGTGCGTCACGACATCCCCCGCAAACCCATACGAGCCTTCGAAGGTCACCTCGCGACCGTCGCGTAGGAGACGGATAGCAGCGAGCATCGTGGTGTCCTCGACGCCCTCAAGCGACACGTCGAGATGGAGCGTCATCGGCCCGATCAGGTCGACCGATTGGGGCACCGTCCAGCGATACGACAGCGAGCCATCGGCATTCGCATAGGAGGGCGCCTGTTCGCGCGACTCAGGCTGATCGGAGAGGGTGCCATCGCCCTGCAGGTGGAGTCCAGTCCAGACAATGTTCGACGGCGGCCACGTGGGGGCCGAGCGAATCTCGAGTGGTCGCTCGCCCGTCTCATGAATGGCGATGCGTACGGGCGGTTCGTCATCCCAACCATTATCTGCGTCGCAGAGGAATCGTTCGAAGAAGCGCCGCTGAACACCCTGTGCCTCCGCGCCGTAGAACGTGCACCACTTCCCACCCCGATGGGTGTACAGCCACTTCTGGTCGGATTTGACGCGACGAAATGCCTCAAACGATCCGCGGGTGTGGAGGAGATGATCGGAGAAGCTCCCGCAGACGAGCATCGGTACCTCGATGTCCTCAATCTTGGGCATCCGCGACTGCCACCAGGCATCGAGCTCTGGTCGAGCAGTTGCCTCACCTAGGAGGTCTTCCGTAACCCGGCCCTGTTTGCCAACAGTGGTTGCCCAGAGCTTGAAGAATCCCATTTCGGAAACTCCGCCCGGCTTTGCGAAGTCACGGTAGACGTCCGAGAAGCCTTCCCACGGACAGATCGCCGCGAGGTGCGGAGGCCGTTCAGCCGCAGCGCGGTATTGCGACAGTGCTAGGTACGAGACACCGAGTAGACCGACGCGCCCATTTGACCAGGGCTGAGTACCGGCCCATTCGATCAGGTCGTGGTAATCCTCACCCTCTTGCTTCGAAAGCATCGTGCCGACGCCATCCGAGGTGCCGAAGCCGCGCAGATCGCCGACCACCACCGCGAAGCCAAGGCGAACCCAAAAGGCGGGGTCTGGTCCCTCCCAGCCGGTCCAAGCAGAAAACGTGATTGGTTCTGGCTGGCGAAACACCCGATATTGCAGTGGCGGCAGGTACCCCCACGGCACCTTCTTCGGCAGGACGTCTTTGCTGTACGGATGTGCACACATGATCACGGGGAAACGCCCATCGGGGTGAACGAGATCACCATCGCTATTCGGCGCTGGGCGGAAAACGTTCGCACGGAGCGTCGTCCCATCTCGCGCTGTAATCGCACAATTCCATTCCGTCAGGACGCCATCGGGTGGCGGTGTGATCGTGACGGGCGGTCGTGCAATGCCGTGGAGGCGTCGCAGAACGCGGCGAGGGGAGATTCTGCTCATCCTAATTCCGTCTCGGTGTCCAGCGGAAGCGCCACGAGGCGATGACCAGGCCGATTATGCCCCAGGCAACGAGCAGTCCAAGGGAACGCCACGGCGTCGTGGTGGCGGGTACGTAGGCCCATGTCGCCACCTTCACGAAGGGAGCGACCGGCAGCCAGGCGGCGATATTGCCGAGCCAGCTCGGCAGTGACTCGATCGGGACAAAGACGCCGGAGATGAAATACAACGGTAGCACGACGACGTTTGCGAGCGGAGGCGCCGCCTCGGTCGACGGTGTCAGCGCCGCGAGCATCATGCCGAGGCACGAGAACGCCATCGCCCCGATCAGCACGCCCACGACGAGCCAGGGCAGGTGGCCGACGTCGACACGCACCCCGTACGCGAAACTGCCGAGCGTGAGCATGACAATCACCATCAAGACGGCAATCACCAGCGACGTCACAACCTGGCCAGCAATCAGCAGCCAGGCCGGGGCTGGGGTGCCACGCACGCGCTTGAAGATCCCGGTCTCGCGACGATTGACGACGGTGATCGAGAGGGCTACGAAGCTCGCGGAGATGACGCCCATGACCATAAACGCAGGGACCTGAAGGTACGACTGCGCGATCACATCGCCGCCCGCCAGCGTGACGGATTGTCCACCAAAGATCGCCTCGAAGAGCACGAGGAAGATGACGGGCAGAAAGACCGTGAAAAACAGCGTCTCGGGGCGGCGCGAGAAGGCCAGCAGATCGGCGCGGACCTGCTCGACGAGCATGTTCATGCCGTCTCACCCGAGATTGCCAAGAAGACGTCTTCGAGCGTTGGGCGCTCAACAGTCAAAGCGGGCAGCTCGAGGCCGCGTGCCTCGGCCCAACTGCAGAGCACGGCGAGGTCGGCCGTCGGCGCGGTCGTCTCGACACGCACCTCACCGCCTGTCAATCGGGGTTGCGTGGAGAGGGCTGGTAGCGCGGCAAGCTCGATGCCAGGGGGGAGGCTAAAGCGAATCTCGACGTCGCCGCGTAGTGCTTGGAGTTCGGTGGGCGTGCCGAGTGCGGCGATCTTGCCGTCGCGCAGCACCGCAACGCGGTCGGCGAGGACCTGCGCCTCATCCATGTAGTGCGTGGTCAGAAAGACGGTGGTGCCAAGGTCACGTAGCCCACTGATGACATCCCAGAATTGGCGACGAGCATCCGGGTCGAAACCTGTTGTGGGCTCGTCAAGGAAGACGAGTTGTGGTCGGCCGATCAGCGCAATGCCGACGTCGAGACGTCGCACTTGGCCACCGGAGAGGCGGCCGGCGCGTTGGTTGGTCTGATCTTCGAGGCCGACGAGGCGAATCACGTCGTCGACGGTGTGCGGGTTGGGGAAGTAGGCGGCGAAGAGGCGTAGCGTCTCTTTGACGGTCAATGCCCCGAGCGGTCGGCTCTCCTGCAGGACGATGCCGAGCTTGGCGCGCCATGCGGCGCCAGCGGTGGCCGGATCCTCGCCCAGCACAGAGACGTCGCCACCATCGCGGGTCCGGTAGCCCTCAAGGATCTCGGTCGTCGTCGTCTTGCCGGCGCCGTTTTTGCCGAGGAATGCGAAGACCTCGCCTTGCTGTACCTCGAGGTCAAGGCCAGCGACGACCTGATGGTCGCCGTAGCGCTTGACGAGGCCTGTCACGGAGATGGCGGCGGTCACGGTCTGCATCCTACCGCCGCCTCCAAGGGTGGGGCACGCCAAGATCCGAGCAATGGAGTCCGCCACCGTGCCTTCCTTGCCGCGTCGCCTCGCGAATCTTGTGCGCCTCGAGCACTCGCTGTTCGCGTTGCCGTATGCGGTTGTGGGTGCGCTTTTGGCTGCGGATGGTCTGCCGCCGATCGTCGCTTTGATCTGGGTCGGTGTGGCGATGGTGGCCGCACGGACACTGGCGATGGGCCTCAATCGTCTGATCGATGCGGAGGTCGATGCGCGCAACCCGCGGACGGCGAAGCGAGAGATCCCTGCGGGCCTCGTTTCAAAGGGTCAGGTGGTTGGACTCTGCGTGGTCTCGCTGGTGGTGCTGCTCGTCGCCTGCTGGAACCTGGCACCGATGACGCGTTGGCTATGGCCGTTTGTGGTCGTGCCGTTCTTGATCTACCCGTATATGAAGCGCTTTACCTGGGCCTGCCATCTCTGGCTCGGCCTCTGCATTGGACTGGCCCCTGTTGCGGCCTACGTGGCGATCGCCGACGCTCTGCCGCTGGCAGCGTTCTGGCTGCTTGGCGTGGTCGGCTTCTGGATCGCAGGCTTCGACATCATCTACGCGACGATGGATGTCGAGCACGATCTCGAGGAGGGCATCCACTCGGCTCCGGCCGACTTCGGTGTTGGTCGTGCGCTCTGGTTTGCCCGCGTCTTGCACCTGTTGAGCATTGTTTCGATGGTTGGCGTGGGCATCTGGGCGGGCCTAGTCTGGCCCTATTGGATTGCCGTGGCAGCCTGCGCGGCCCTCTTGATCTACGAGCATGCGATCGTGCGCGAGGACGACCTTTCCAAGGTCAACCAGGCGTTCTTCAACGTCAACGTGATCCTCGCCTTTTTGTATCTGGCCGGCGTAATCGTCGCCCTCGCAATCACCTAAAGCGCAATCAGCTAAGAGTCCGCAAGCCTGGGAGGACATGACGAGTGCGCACTTGTCATGTCCTCCCAGGATCGCGAGTGGACCTGGATTGCGCGCAGGTGACTAGCTGGCGATCGAGGCTTCGAGCCGCAACTTGAGGTCGGCGGGCAGGGGCTTCGACTCGGTGTGTTCGACGTTTGTGTGGACGAGCACGCCGCGCGCGCTGGCGCAGAGGCGGTCGTCGGAGGAGGCGTGGACCGTCTCGCGCAGCGTGATCGAGGAGTTGCCGACGCTCTCGACCTCGACCTTGACGAGAACAGCGCCATCCTCCTGGGTGAGGGCCGAGATGAAGTCGATCGAGACGTGGCGCACAACAAACTCGGTCAGCTGCGTGATGCCCTCACCAAGCGCGTTGTTGAGCCAGGCGTCACGACCCTCCTCGAGATAGTTGAGGTAGACCGCGTTGTTGACGTGGTTGAAACCATCGAGATCGCGCCAACGGATCGGCACGGTCTTGCGGCCGGGTTCGATTGGCGTTGTCATAGCTGGAATTCTCCGCGAGCAACGACGGCACACGAGCCACCAACCCGCGGTGCCTGCCCGGGCGCCACGTCGACCTCGATCAACGAGGGGCGCAGCATCTCCACACCCTGCCGCATATAAACACGACCCGGCTCGATCACGCCACTCTCCAGCAGGTGCACACCAAGGGCACCAGCGGCAGAACCCGTCGCAGGGTCCTCGTTGATGCCATCGAGGGGCGAGAACATGCGCGTGCGCATTTCGTCGCCTTGTGGCGGCGACCAGATGTAGATCGTGTGCGCTTCGAATTCGGCCAGCGCACTCATGTTTGGCTTGGCGGCGCTGACATCGGCGACCGGGCAGAGCAGGTGTGTAATGCCGTTGGCTGCGCGCATCGGCTCGCCGATCAGTGGTGTGCCGAGTGCGCGTCCGAGTGCCTCAACATCGACGTCGGCGGGTCCGATCAACGGATCGGGCTGAGTCATGCGGGCACCAATGAGCGTGCCGCCCTCCCGCTCGATCTCGACGGGGATCAGCCCCATGCCGGTCTCGAAACCAATCGTGTGGATTGGTGTGGCGCGGGCGATCACCCAGGCCGACCCGAGTACGGGGTGGCCGGCAAACGGGAGTTCCTCAGTCGGCGTAAAGATCCGCAGTCGGGCAGTGCCACCATCTTCGGCGCGCTGGAGAAACGTCGTCTCCGACAGGTTCGTTTCGCGCGCGAGCGCCTGCATCGTTGCATCAGAGAGACCATCGCCACCCGTAAAGACCGCGAGCGGGTTGCCCTCGAGAGGCGTGGTCGTAAAGACATCGACGATGACGTACCGGAGCGAACGCATGCCTACACGATATCGGTTTCCAATCTGTAGCGCATTGCGCTACACTGCGCTACATGTCGAATCCGCTTAGTCTCCGCCTCCAGGGCGATGCGCTTCAACGTCTCTGGTTTCAGGCAAAGCTCGCCGGTATGCCTCCGCGCACGCTGGCGCAGCGCATGCTCGAGGAAGCACTGCGGATGGCTGAACACCCACTGATCGATTTCGTGAACAACGGACCTGCGCGGCGCGCTCGCCTGCGAGGGACGGGACTCGAAGTATGGGAGTTGGTCAACGTCGTCAAGGGGCATGACGGCGACATCGCCGGAGTCATCGAATACACGGGTAAGTCGCTGGAAATGGTCGAGGCTGCAGTCGCGTACTACGGCGTCTACCCGGACGAGATTGACGTGTTGCTGGAGGAAAATCAGCGCGCCTACGACGAGGGTCACGCTGCGTATCTCGTCGGTCTTGAGCGCCTCACCGCTTGAGGTTGCTGCTCGACGCGATGTTCGCTGCCAAGCTTGCGGTTGAGTTGCGCAGTCGCGGTATTGACGCCACAGCGATCGACGGTGATTCAAGCTTCCTTGCTCTGTCGGATCAGAAGGTGTTCTTGATCGCGCAGCTGGAATGCAGGGTGGTTGTAACCGAGAACGTGCGCCACTTCCGACCCCTGGCTGAGCAGGCCTATGGCGTAGGCGATGGGCATCCCGGCACGATTTTTGTTGCTCGGAGTCAACACAGCGTCGGTTCTCCGCTGAGCGCGCTGGTGCAGGTTGCGAAAGACCACCCCGGCGACGACGATCTGCGCAATCGCGAACTCTGGCTGTAGCAATAATTTCTAGGTATGGCTAAACTTCAGATGTGGCTCCCCCTCAATTTGCGGAACCGCTCGAGAATCCCGCTGCTGCCGCCCTGCCGGGTGAGGCGCGCGTGCTGGCGGCGGCCGAGGCGTCGTTGAACGGTAATCGACGCGGTCTTCGCAAGCTGTGGCCGTTTCTTGGACCCGCCTTCGTGGCGGCAATTGCCTACGTCGACCCGGGCAACTTCGCCACCAACATTGCGGCCGGCTCGGGCTACGGCTACATGCTGCTGTGGGTCATTTTGGCCGCCAACCTGATGGGCATGCTCGTGCAGTCGATGAGCGCCAAGCTCGGCATTGCCTCTGGTATGTCACTCCCGGAGGCGTGTCGTAAACGCCACTCGAAGCCCGTCACGATTGGTCTCTGGCTGATTGCAGAGTTCGTGGCGATGGCGACGGATCTGGCCGAATTCATCGGTGCTGCGGTGGCGCTCTACCTGTTGTTTGGGCTGCCGCTCCTGCCGGCCGCGCTGGTCACGGCGGTTGGCTCGTTCGCCATCTTGGCGCTGCAGACGCGCGGCGGGTTTCGCCATTTTGAGGCTGTCATTACTGGGCTTTTGGGCATCATCATCGTCGGGTTTCTCGTCCAGGTCGTGATGGCGGGTCCGAGTGGTGTATCGGTTGCGAAAGGGCTGGTAATCCCCGGCTTCGATGGTACGGAGAGCATTCTCTTGGCGGCGGGCATCATTGGCGCGACGGTGATGCCACACGTGATCTATCTGCACTCGGCACTGACGAAGCCGCGCGCGGTGGGTCGTAGCGATGACGATCGTGCGCGCCTGATTCGCTTCGAACGGATCGACGTGGTGATCGCGATGGCGATCGCCGGCGCCGTCAACATGTCGATGCTGATCGTTGCGGCAGCGGTCTTCTATTCGCGGGGAATGACGGATGTCGTCGACCTTGAACAGGTCCATGAACTGCTTGGCTCGTACCTGTCGCCGGCCGCGCCGGTCTTGTTCGCGTTGGCTCTGTTGGCCTCTGGAATCTCGTCTTCGAGCGTCGGGACATTGGCGGGTCAGGTGATTATTGAGGGCTTCATCGATCGCAAGATTCCGTTGTTTCTGCGACGTCTGATTACGATGCTGCCGGCGATCGTGGTGATCGCGATTGGTGTCAATCCTTCGAGGGCATTGATTCTGAGCCAGGTGGTGCTCAGTTTCGGTATTCCCTTCGCTCTGATCCCGCTGATCCTGGCGAGTCGTGACCGGTCACTGATGGGACGCTTTGTGATTAGCCGCGTGACGCTGTCTGCTGCGAGCGCTGTGGCGGCGTTGATCATTGGCCTCAACGTGTTCTTGCTCTGGCGTACATTCGTGGGGTAGTTGTTCTGTGGTTGAGCCGGTGACGCCATGCGGTCTCGTCTGGCGTCTAATCGAGCGCGACGCGGTACCGCGCTGACGTCTCGGCTGCGACGACAGCCTCGGTCGCACCACCAAGCAATTCGGTCAGAATGAGTTCGCCGTCGACAAAGCGGAACACGGCGTGTTCGGTGATGACGACCTTGACGACACCGAGAGCCGTCAGTGGGAAGGTGCAGGCGGGGATCAGTTTTGGCTCGCCAGCGGGCGTCAGCGCCGTCATTGTCACGATCACGCGCTTGGCGCCGACCACGAGGTCCATCGCGCCGCCGACGCCGAGCGCCTTGCCGCCCGGCACCATCCAGTTGGCGATGTCGCCGGTCTCCGAGATCTGCAGCGCGCCGAGCACGACCGTGTCGATGTGGCCGCCACGGATCATCGCGAAGGACGCGGCCGAGTCGAACAGGGCCGCACCGGCCGTCAACGTGACGGGCTTCTTGCCCGCATCGATCAGTTCGAGATCCAACTCGTCGGGCTGGGGGCGAGGGCCAACGCCGAGCAGCCCGTTCTCCGTGTGCAGAAAAACCTCGACGGCTGGGTCGAGAAAACCGGGGATGCGATTGGGGATGCCGATACCGAGGTTGACGATTTCGCCGGCGCGGAGTTCCTGTGCCGCACGCGCGGCGATGACATCGCGGGCGTCGGTCATGTGCCCGCTCCGGGGACGTCGGCGAGTCGCAGCGTGCTCGGCACGATGCGGTTGACGTAGAGGTGGGGGGTGTGGATGCTCTCTGGCTCGATCCCGCCGGGCTCACAGAGTTCGGCGACCTCGGCGATCGTCAGCGTGGCCGCGCTTGCCATCGCGGGATTGAAGTTCTGTGCGGTGCGGCGGTAGCGCAGGTTCCCGAGCCGGTCGCCCCAGGTCGCATAGATCAGTGCGACGTCGGCTGTGATTGGTGGTTGTAAGACGCAGAGCACGCCGTCGATCTCGCGCTGCTCGCGGCCAGCCGCGAGGTCGGTACCTGCGCCTACGGGTGTGTAGAAACCACGGATGCCAGCACCGCCGGCCCGGATGGCCTCGGCCAGCGTGCCCTGCGGGATCAACTCGTAGGCGAGCACGCCGCTGCTTGCCGCCTCGACGGCCTCGGGGTTGGAGGTAAAGAACGACGCGATCGACTTACGAATCCGCCCTTGGCGTAGCAACAGTCCGAGTCCACGGCCGGGCTCACCGACGTTGTTCGAGATGATCGTCAAGTCTTTCGCAGAGGACTGCTCGACGAGCGCGTCGATCAGCGAGAGCGGCGCGCCAACGAGTCCAAAGCCGCCGACCATGATCGTGTCGCCATCCTTGACTTCGGCGATCGCCTCTTCGGCGGAGAGATGCTGCGCTGCCATCTGTAGATCATCGCACCGTGGCGCGATGCGTGGCAGCGGTCCGGGGGAGTGGGCGTACCTGGGTTCGAACCAGGGACTTCTCGCGTGTGAGGCGAGCGCTCTACCGCTGAGCTATACGCCCGGGGTGCCGCAACGGTAGCGAATCGGCGGCTATTGGCGGTCCGACGGCCGCTGTGGTTTGCTCAACTAGCGATTACGAGCGCGGAGACCGAGACCAATGTCACGACGATGCCTGCGTACTGGATCGGCCGCAGCCGCTCGCGGAGGATCGTGATGCCAATGATCGCCGCTGCGGTGGTCCACTGCGTCGCTGCAACTGAGGCCACGGCGATCGATCCGACGGCGGTGGCGAGCCCAAAGGTGACGTAACCAAGTGCGTCGAGCAGGCCGCAGCCGAGGAACGGCACGATCGACGCGCGGGGTGGAATGCGCTGCTTAGCGAAAACCAGGACGAGTGTGAGGACGATGAGGAAGCCGGTGCCGCGGGTGACTGCGACGGTCGTGAGTGATGGCAGGTCCGACATGCCAACGCTGACCCATGTGGCGGCAAAGCCGATTGCCGAAAGCACGGCGGGGATTGCGCCGGCGGCGGTGCGTCGTCCAGGCTCGAGCGAGACCAGCATGGCGCCGATCACGGCTACGGCCATGAGGGCGTATTGGAGGAGGCTCGGACGCTCACCGAGCGCGACCGACATGACGACGGCGATGCCGCCTTCGAGCGCGATGATTGGCGCGACCACGCTGAGGCTGCCGACGCTGAGTGCACGCACCAGCGTCAGCAGCCCAAACACGGAGAACACGCCTCCGAGGACGGGCCAGGCCACGTTGTCGACCGTGAAGGTGACATCGCCGTAGTCGGCGACAATCGCCACGGGCACGAGTGCGAGTGTCGCGACGCCGATGATCCCGGTCATCACCACGGTTTGCTCGATCTTCAGTCGTGACAGTTGGTGCGTGAACAGGTTCGAAAACGCCCACGAAACGGCGGTGATAAGTCCGAGGATTGCGGTCACCGCGCGCCCATAGCACCGCGCGTGCGGTCGTATCTTTCTGGAGAGGTAAACCGCGAACGACTTTCGCCAGTTCTCCTCGACGGAGCGAGAGGGATTCGAACCCTCGAGACAGGTTAACCCCGCCTACACGATTTCCAATCGTGCTCCTTCAACCACTCGGACACCGCTCCAGCGCGGTGGAGCATACCGGGGAGCCGTCATTTACTCCGCAAGCAGCCCCGCCCCGTTCGCCGACGACGGCGTCGCGCCCACCGCGCGGTTGGCGCCTGATTTCGACGCCCGTCATTTCAGGCAGCCGAATGGTCTAGTCGGCGGAGACGCCGACGCCAATCGGACACGAGACGCCCGTGTCGCCCAAGCCGCAGTAGCCGCCGGGATTCTTGTGGAGGTACTGCTGGTGGTAATCCTCGGCGTAGTAGAACGTGTCGAGCGGCGCGATCTCAGTCGTGATCTCGCTCTTGTGGGCAGCCGTCAGGGCCGATTGGAAGACGGCGCGGGTCGACTGGGCGAGCGCGAGCTGCTCGTCGCTATTGGTGTAGATCGCGGAGCGGTACTGCGTGCCGACGTCGTTGCCTTGGCGGTTGCCTTGGGTCGGGTCGTGGCCCTCCCAGAAGACCTTGAGGATCTGTTCGGTCGAGATCTGCTCGGGGTCGAAGACGACGAGGACGGCCTCGGTGTGCCCGGTTTGGCCGGTGCAGGTCTCCTGATACGTCGGATTGACTGTAAAGCCGCCGGCATAGCCAACAGCCGTCGAGACGACACCCGGGGTCTGCCAAAACTTGCGCTCGGCACCCCAGAAGCAGCCCATTGCGACAACGATCTGCTGGCTGCCTTCAGGGAAGGGAGCCTGGAGCGAGGCGTCGAGTACGGCATGGCGGTCAGTCACTGGGATCTCCTCGGGTCGGCCCGGCAGCGCCTGCGACGCGTCGAGCGATGCGTGGCGATTGGCGAGACGGGACAAGAAACTCATGGACACAGGGTACTCTGCCGGCCGTTTTGTGCGGTGCTCATGGTGCGCAGGGTTGCGCACCGCTGCGGGAGCGATTGCTGCGAAGGTACCACCACGCTGCCAATGTCTGACGCCGACGCCCTCACCACACTCGCCGACCGCCCACTTGCTCTGCCAAGCGAACAACGGCTCGCACCCGACCACCCGGCGTACGTTGAGATCATCGCCGAGCACCAGGCCGCCCTCGCTCGTGGCGATGGTGGCTACATCGACCCCGTCACCGGCCTGTTTGTGATGAGCGCTGCGTTGCATGCTCAACGGGGCTTCTGTTGTGGGCGTGGCTGTCGCCACTGTCCGTACTGCGACTAGTCACCGATCGGTGCGGAGGTCATGTCGCGCTCGTACGCGCCACCCGGCATCAGGAGGCCGCAGATCACGGCGCTGGCGGCAAAGATGCCGGCCGACACCCAGAAGGCGACGGAGTAGCTGTGCACGGCTGCGGCCATCTGGTCGCCAAGGCCGTCGGCCATGAAGCTGGCAACGGCGCTGGCGGCAATCGTCGACAGTAGCGCGGTGCCGATCGAACCACCCACCTGCTGCGTCGTGTTCGCCATCGCCGAAGCGATGCCCGCATCGTGTGCCTGCACACCACTGGTACCAACCTCGAAGCACGTTGCGAAGAGCATGCCGAGCCCGAGGCCAAGTACGACGAGACCGGGGAGGACGTGCGAGACGTAGCCCGTGTCGACACCGATCTGTGTCAGCAGACCCATGCCAACGGCGGAGAAGATCATGCCGGCGACGACTGGCATGCGCGCGCCGACCCTGGGGAGCAATACAGCGGTCGAGAGGGTCGCCATCACCATGATCCCGCCAACCATCGGCAGGAAGGCGAAGCCGGTCTTGATCGGCGAGTACATTAGGATCGTCTGCAGGTAGTACGTCAAGAACAAGAAGACGCCAAACATGCCGACACAGGCCAGACCGAGCCCGAGGTACGCACCGCCACGGGCACGGTCGAGCACGACGCGCATTGGCAGCAGCGGATTTTCGACGCGTAGTTCGATCAGGACGAAGATGGCGAGCAGCACGAGGCCACCGATCAGGCAGCCAAGCGTGGTCGTGGACGTCCAACCCTTCGTGGCCGCCTGCGAACAGCCGTAGACGATACCGAGCAGACCAATAGACACGGTCACGGTGCCGAGCAGATCGAGGCGAGCCTTGCCCTCAGGGCGCTGGTTGGTCAGCAGCACGACCGCAGCGATCACGGCAGGGATCGCGAGGGCGAGATTGACGTAGAGACACCAGCGCCACGATAGGTACTGCGTCAGCGCACCGCCGAGGATCAGACCGAGAGCGGCACCAGCACCCGCGATCGCGCCGTAAATACCGAACGCCTTGCCACGCTCATTGGGATCAGTAAACGTCGTCGTCAGCGTAGAGAGCGCGGCCGGTGCAAGCAGAGCACCGAACAGGCCCTGTGCGGCGCGAGCACTCAGGAGCACTTCGAAGTTGGATGCACTACCGCCCACTGCGGAGGCAACCGAAAAGCCAATCAAGCCAGCGAGCAGGAGATGCTTGCGGCCGAAGACGTCAGCAAGACGCCCGCCAAAGAGAAGCAGCGAGCCAAAGGCGAGCGTATACGCCGTGATAACCCACTGGCGATTGTCATCCGAAAAGCCGAG
>SHUX01000017.1 GCA_009694475.1 Thermoleophilia bacterium | reverse complement strand
TCGACCCTCACCGCAGCACCCAGATCGGTATGCGTGGGCAGCCACGCACTGAGACCTGGTTGGATACAAGTCGCCAGTTGGGCTACGACGTGGTGACGATGCAGGACTGTCGCCAACGAGGCCTCGAAGAGGTGATTGCGACTGCTCGAGAGCGGGCAGGGGAGGGTCCCGTCTACATCACCTTCGATCTGGACTGTCTCGATCCGTCGATTGCCCCCGCCGTCTCCAATATCGAGATTGGTGAGGGCGGCTTCACGATCGACGAGGCCAACCAGTTGCTGCGAGGCCTGCGTGGCCTCGACATCGTCGGTGCCGACGTCGTCTGTCTGATGCCAACGAAGGACCTGCCAAACAACCAGACCGCGATGGTGGCAGGCCACGTCGCCTTCGAGCAGGTCTCGCTGATCGCCGACCGGCTCAGCTCGGCCAGCGTTTAGGCCGAGACGGGTCGCCTAGTATCACCCCACCGAACTAGTGCACGGCGAGCTCGGGGCGCACGTAATGCCCGTGTGTGAGGCCGACTGCCCCGAGACAGAGCTCGGCCGTCGCAGGATTCGTGGCCAGCGGAATGTTGTGTACGTCGCAGACCTTCATCAGCGCCTGAATATCAGGATCATGCGGGTGGGCCGTTAGTGGATCGCGCAGGAAGACGACGAGGTCGAGTTGCTCTTCGGCCACGAGCGCGCCGATTTGCAGGTCGCCGCCCATCGGACCCGACATCAGACAGTGGACGCGGAGGTCGAACTGCTCGTTGAGCATGCCGCCGGTTGTGGCCGTAGCGACGAGGCGGCTGGCATGCAGCACGTCCTGATGGCGTTCGACGAGTTCGAGCATGGCTGTCTTGGCACCGTCGTGCGCGACGAGTGCGATGCGTTGGGGGCTGCGTGTGTTCATGCCCTTAACGTACCCCCTTGTGGAGGCCAATCCTGTCGTGTCTCCGGATCAATACCAGATCGGCACCGAACGGTCTGAATGGACGCCGCCACGTCCGACGGCACAGGGCTCGTCGGACGTGGCAGGTGGTCCTAGGCGATGGTGATGCGGTCCCACGTCGACCAGTCGGTACCGTCCGAGAAGCGGATATAGACGAAACGGGCGTCGCTGGGCTGGTTCTTGATCGCGAGGCTGTTAGCGAATGCCAGCGTCTTCGAGGATTTTCGGATCCGGAGCTGCAGCTGGGCGGCATCGACACTGATGGTCAGTTTGATGCGCGAGCCGATGCGTGTTGCGCGGGTGACAATCTCGTCGAGGGTGACTTCATCGTCTATCGCTATGCGACTGAGGGAGTCACGCCTGAAGGCTTCTCGGCTGGCGATCTCGACGCCGTCTTTCGACCGAAGAAGAAGCGCCTCTAAGAGGACTTGCTGGCGGCTTTTCTGAGCCGCCTCTCAGGATTCAGATTCCTCTCAGGTTTGTCGTGCATCGTCTGGTCTGTCGATCAGGTGATCGGCACCAACCTCTTCAAAGGAGCACGTCATGAATCTGAACCGCCGTAACATCATCGCCCTTGTCGGAGTGACCGCCAGCCTGGCGCTGCCAGTTGCCGCGATGGCCCACTCCGCCACGAACTCGTCGACGACGACGTCGACCCAATCTCGTGCCGATCATCCCCGGATCGATTTTGCGGAAATCGCCGAGGAGCTGAAGTTGACGACCGAGCAGGTCCGCACGGCCTTCCGCGATAACCGCCCACCCAAGACGGGTACGCGTCCGACGCAGGCTCAGCGGAATGCTGCGATTACGGCAACTGCTGCCGCACTTGGCGTCAACGTCGAGACCTTGAAGAGCCTGGTCAAGGAGTACGGTGGTGGTGCCGCTCAGGCAGGCCCCAAGGGTCCCAAGGCTGCCGCGATTGCCGCTCAGCTGGGTCTTAGCACCACGGTTGTGAGCAAGGCGATCGATGACGCGCACGTCACCAATCCGAAGCCTGAAGGTCGCCCCACGGAGGCTCAGCGCAACGCGTTCGAGACCGCCGTTGCCAGCAACCTCGGCCTCTCGAAGGATACGGTCTCGGCTGCTTTCGCTGCCGTCAAGGCTGCTCATAAGGCCGCTGAGGCTTCGTAGCACCACCACGCGGGCGGGTGCCCCGACAATTGCATCCAGGCTCGATCCTCCTGAGTACGAAAACGGCCCCCCGGGAAACCGGGGGGCCGTTCTGTCATGCGCTGGAGAGGACTTGAACCTCCACGCCCTTGCGGGCACAAGGCCCTCAACCTTGCGCGTCTACCAATTCCGCCACCAGCGCGTGCTCGCGGATGGTAAACGAACCACACCTACCGCCGCGCAGGGACGTCGCTTTTGAGGCGATTGACAATCCGACTTGCGAACACGTGTTCGGTGTGTCATAGTTCGGAGCGAACACCCGTTCGATTGGAGTCCACGCATGGCACTCACGAAGCGTCAACAGCAGGTCCTCGATGTCGTCGAGCAGTACATAGAGGAAAACGGCTACCCGCCGACCGTCCGCGAGATCGGTGATGCGGTGGGTCTGGCCTCACCGTCGACCGTCCACGCACACCTCAAGGCGCTCGAGTTGAGTGGCGCCTTGCGTCGCGACGCGACCAAGCCACGGGCGATCGATCTCGGCGAGCGGCGTGCGGCCCGCATCGCGCAGCACGCCGAGGCGGCCGAACGTGCGGGCGTACGGATGCTGCCGCTGCTCGGCAGCATTGCCGCAGGGTCGCCGATCTTGGCCGAGCAGAACATCGAGGAGCACATCGCGGTGCCCGAGCAGATCACGAGCAGTGGCGACAACTTTCTACTTAAGGTCCGTGGGGAGTCGATGATCAACGCCGGCATCCTCGATGGCGATACGGTGGTCGTTCGCCGTCAAGACGACTGTGCTGATGGCGAGATTGTCGCCTGCCTCGTCGATGGCGAAGAGGCCACTGTCAAGCGCTTGCGGCAGATTGATGGGAGGGTGCGTCTGGACCCAGAAAACGACCTACTGGAACCTTTTTTCCCCGATGATGTCCGTGTCATGGGACTCGTTGTGGGCGTCTTTAGGAGGATGTAAGTAATGCTTTTACTCGATATGCACTCCGTCGCACCAGCCACCACCACATTGGACGAGCTCCTTGCCTCGTGGGCCTCGCACGATCACACCACGACCGAAGGCATCTGCGTCGTCTGTGAAGGTGAGACCTTCCGTGTTGAGTTGCGTGGTGAATTACGCGCCTGGGCCTGCCGCGAATGTGGCTCGGTGCTTGAAGACGAGCCCGCTGTTCTGACGGCCTAGCGTCGTCCGTTGCCGCAGTGGCCGCGAAGCGTGGGATGACACCTGCCGATCCGATCGGCAGTATCTCCCTATCGTGCTCTCCACCGACACTCTTCTGCTGACGCGCGCACAGCGTGATCTTTACGCCGAACTCGACGGCGACACCGTCGAGGATCTTGAGCGGTTTGCAGGGGCATTGGTTGCCCGTGTTGTGATTCTTGTGCGGCATCGCTGCGTCCATGGTCGCGATCAAGGGCTCACACTCGCACAGGCCGAACGCCTCTACGAACGAGTTGTTGTGGGACCGCGTACCGACGAGACCCGAGCAGCAATTTGGAGCCTGGTCGAGTGGCTTACCCGCTGGCCGTGGGGCCCTGGTGCCTATGGCGCGATTGATCGCCTCGTCGTTGCAGGTGTGATCGTCGATGAGCTTGCGCGGGACTCGGCGTGATGATTGGTCTTGTGATTGCCGGCTTTGTGGGCTACGCCTGCGGCTGTATTCCCTTTGCCAACCTCGTCGCACGACGCCATGGTGTCGCAGACCTTCGCAGTGTTGGTGACCGCAACCCTGGCTATTGGAACGCACGGCAGCGACTTGGCAGCCGCTCCGCCTTGCCGGTTCTCGTACTTGACGGCGCCAAGGGTGTTGCGGGTGCCGCCGCGGGCTTGATGATCGCAGGCATCTGGGGTGGCGTGATTGGTTGGACCGCGGCGATTGTCGGGCACATGTTTCCTCTCACGATGCGTTTTCGTGGTGGCCGGGGGATCCTCTGTTTCGCCGGCGGTGCGATCGTGATGGCGCCACTGGCCTGCGCCGTCGCGATCGTGGCACTGCTGATCGTGCGGTGGCGCTTGGATTTTGCGCGTGGCATTCAAGTCGCGCTGATCGCAGCACCATTCGCAACGTGGATTATCTACGACGCCGGCGTGGAACTGTTTGCGACAGTCGCGCTCTTAGTCTTGGTCAGTGCTCGTTCGGGTCTGGCCGACCGTGCCCTTAAGCGAGCAGGCATCGACAAGCATTACGCCGATTGATCGTACGAGCGCCCGCGCCACGTGCGGTTTGGGCGCAGGGAAGAGGCAATCAGGCGCAGGACAGCGGCACCATCAGCAAGCGGTGCAAGCCAGTAGGTCCAGCAAGGGTTGTCGTAGTTCGAACGCAACACAATCTGGAACATCACACGAACGGAGATCAGCACAACAGCCGGAATCGCGATCAGCACACTCTGGGTG
This sequence comes from Thermoleophilia bacterium, assembly GCA_009694475.1. Classification (GTDB taxonomy): domain Bacteria; phylum Actinomycetota; class Thermoleophilia; order Gaiellales; family F1-60-MAGs149; genus F1-60-MAGs149. The sequence goes on along the minus strand of SHUX01000017.1, from coordinate 18,760 downwards.
AGGATTGCGGCCACCACCATCCATGGAGGCAAGGCGAGTGCGAGCAGGAGCACGACGCTATCGGTCAATTGCTCCCGACTCGATGCGACGCCTGGTAGGGCAATCGAGCGACCCCACTCGCGCCAAGCCTCACGCGTGGAGGTGTGCATGTCCACGAGTAGCAGCGGTGCCGCGTTTGCCATGCCGAGCTTCCAACCGGACCGCACGAGGTGTCTCGCGAGCGCCACGTCCTCCGTCATGTTGGCGGCGACTGGCTCCCAGCCGCCCGCCAGACGAAAGCGAGCGGTGGGGACCAATAGGCACTGACCGTTGGTGATCGTGCGCGTTGTCTTGACCGGTGCGATTGTCGGCGGTCCGAAGCGGTAGACCAGAGTCGCGAGCAAAGCTGGGTGCAGCATCGCCTCGCCTGGGGTGTCGACTGCGAAGCGCGGGCCAGCTGAGACGACGTCGTAGCCGTGCTCCTCAGCGGTTCGCAAAAGCGCATCTGGCAGTGCAGGGTCGGGACACGTGTCGGCGTCGAGACAGAGCGTCCACGGTGCCTCAGCAAGCAGCAGCCCCTGTTGGAGCGCGTGTTGTTTCCCAACCCAGCCATGTTGGCGCTTCTTTCCACGGACGATGCGGATGCGTTCGTCCAGCGCAGTAAACTCGGCGACCACAGAGGCGGTCTTGTCTTTGGAGCGGTCGTCAATCACGATCACCTCGCGCACGGTACTCGTGGCCTGCAGCAGGGCGGTGAGGAGTGGACGAATGCGGTCTGCCTCATTACGCGCGGGGATCACGATGCTGATCGAGCCGGGCCGAGCATCGGCACCGGGGCGGAGTGACCGGGGGCGATTCTTGCCGCGTGTCAGGCGCGCGAGAACGATCATCGTGGCGACTGCCTGGGCGGCAGCCAGAAGGTAGAGCGCGATCATGCGGGCGTGATCAGTCCGGCAAGTGGATCGCTACCACCCCACGTGCCTTCGCTGGCGACCGGGCGAAAGCGTGCGAACAACTCCTCGGCGTACCAGCGCTCGTCGGAGCGGCGCCGCATAGCCTCGCGGTGGGCGGCCGTGCCGTAGGCAAACTCGCGCATCGCCGTCTGTGATTTCCAGATTGAGAGGGTGCCCTGATGGACAATCGGCGACTCACCAAAACCTACGCTGCCAAGCAGACCGTGGGCTCGTGCCAGGTCAAGGTCAATCGACGGAACGGCACCATGAAAACTCTTGGCATGGCGGGCACGGAGTGTCGCGCGGGTGATCACGGCACAGGGACCATCGACAGGAGGGTCCTCTGAGGCGGGAAAGGGATTCGAGCCGCCCCACGCACCTACCGACTTGATCGGGATCATCCGCATCGTCCAGACCTCACTGGCATGGTCGCGCCAGCGTGCGCTGATCGGCGACTCGGCGAGAAACGCGTCAAGGCTCTCCTCGTTGTCCCAACAGGCGATCAGGCCCCAGCGCAGGAGGTCGGGCTTCCAGGCCAAGGACCGCCCTTGGGCGGTGCCCACCATGCGACGAAAGCCGAGCCCGGCTGTGGAGCGAAGGTCGGGTCGATCAAGACCCATCCGACTAAATGCCCAGCGCCGCTCTTCGCGCGGGTAGGTAATCAGAGAGACGGAGGCGAGCATGCACTAAGGGTATCGCGGCGTCGTGATCACTGGCTCGTAGCCCACGCGCGCCAACGTGGAAGGGCCGACGCCCCCACCGGTGGGGTGGGGGCGTCGCTGGTGCAGATCGATACGCCGGATTCTGTCGAGGGGGACCATCTATCTAGGCGACCCGTTGCCGGGCCGCTCAAGCCGCCTACCCGGGATTCTGCGAGCCGCATCATCATCCCTGTTTGGCGTTGCACCGCGTGGGGCTTGCCAAGCCGACTCCGTCACCGGAGTCGCTGGTGCGCTCTTACCGCACCGTTTCACCCTTACCCAACCGAAGTTGGGCGGTCTATTTTCTGTGGCGCTCTGCCGTCGGGTTACCCCGCCTAGGCGTTACCTAGCACGCTGCTCTATGGTGTCCGGACGTTCCTCCCGGTCTCCGAGGAGACCCGGCGGTCCCCTGATCTGCACGCGGGATCGTATCGGATGTCGCGAAACCGCGACCACGCCCCGAGAGCATGCGTCGCTGACGGTCTAGGACGGTTCGATGGCACGTGCACTCCTGCTGATCGGTCCCGTCTGTTCGGGGAAGACCACGACGCTGCACGAGATCGGGGCGCTGCTCGATCGCGCCGGCACACCGAATGCGATCGTCGATCTCGATTGGCTGGCCTGGGCAACACCAGCGACAACCTCCGCGGCGTCTGTCCACGACCTGCTGGTGGCCAACCTCGCCGCTGTCTGGCAGACGTTTCGTGCGGCGGGGATCGAGCACGTCGCAGGGGCGCACATGCTCAGTGAGCGGACGGAGATCGCGGCCATTCGCGGGGTGCTGCATGGCTGTGAGGTAACCGCGGTCGAGCTGTCAACCGATCCGGGTCTGCTCGAGCAACGGGTGCGTCAACGGGACACGGATGTTCAGCGCACGGAGCACCTTGCGCTACTCGACGCCTACGACGCGGAGGCGGCTCAGGCGCGGGCCGATGCAGTCGTTGAGGTCGACGACCAGCCTGCCGCGCAGGTGGCGCGGGACGTACTGGGCGTCGCTGGCTGGTAGTCAGCCCGCGACGCCCATCCGGTACTAGTCCTCGACGATCGTGACCGTCATCGTGATCGGCTCACTTGGCATGTCGCGACCATCGCGGTCGACAGCGGCGATCGCGTCGGCGATATCAAGTCCCTCAATCACGTTACCGAAGACGGTGTGCTTGCCCTTCAGCCAGTTGCAGTCGGGGGCCGTCACGATGAAGAACTGCGAGCCGTTAGTGTTCGGGCCAGCGTTCGCCATCGCGAGTTTGCCGCGGTCCACATCGTGGGAGTTCTGTTCGTCCTCGAATTTGTAGCCCGGGCCACCCGTGCCCGTGCCGTCCGGGCAGCCGCCCTGGATCATGAAGTCGGGGATTACACGGTGGAAGATCAGGTCGTCGTAAAAGCCCTCGCCGGCGAGCTTCGTGAAGTTCTCCACGGTCTTAGGGGCGTCATCGGCATAGAGCTCGATGACGATGGTGCCCATGCTGGTCTCCATGTTGGCGCGAGTTGCCACTGCTGGCCTTTCGTTCGAAGGTGAGGTGGCAGCGTAATGGGGGTCGCGGCTACAGCGGAGCAGGCAACCGGTCACACTGCGTGGAGATGTTTCGCTACGCCTCCCACCTCGCGCACAATGCCGACCCCGAGACGGCCGTCAGCAACGCCGCCGACTCAATCGAAGCGGCGCTGGCGGGGGTCGAACCAACGCTGGTCGTCGCCCTCGCCTCGGAGGCGTTTCGTGACGAGGCGGATGCCGTGCGGCGTGCGGTGGTTGGCCGTTTTCCGCGTGCCGAAGTCGCTGGCGCTGTCATGCCAGGAGGCGTGATTGGTGTCGGTGAGGAGACCGAACAGGAGGCGGCAATCAGCCTCTGGGCGGGTGCCCTACCACGCGACCAGATCGCGGTCAGCGAGCTTGCCGACGCCGGTGATCTGCCGACGGACGGCATCGTCGTGGTCTTCGCTGATCCGTTCAGTACGGATACCGAGCGTTTCCTACAGGTCGCGGATGCCCGTGGCATTAGTCTCGTGGGTGGCTTTACTGGCGGTGGGGGGCCTGGCGCTGCGCGGCTCATTACGGCGGAGCGAATTCTGACTGAGGGAGCAATTGGGATCAGTATCACCGTGCCGGGTGTGGCCACGGTTGTCTCGCAAGGAGCCCGGCCGATCGGTAGCGATCTGGTCGTCACGGCAGCAGAGCGCAACGTGGTGCTGGAGTTGGCCAGCAAACCCGCCGTCGAACAACTCCACGCTGTCCTGGGGGCGTTGGACCCGGAAGATCTCCACCTCGCCCGTGTCGGATTGATGGCAGGGATGGTGATCGACGAGAATCGCCCCGACTATGACGTGGGAGACTTTCTGGTTCGCGGCCTGCTTGGCATCGAGCCCGAGAGTGGCGGTCTGGCGATCGCCGCAGAGCCGCGCGTTGGACAGACCTTTCGGTTTCATGTCCGTGATGGTGCTGGCGCCGATGCGGACCTACGACGGGTGATTGGTCTTGCCAGTGCCGATGTGGGGGCTGCCCTGATCTTCGCTTGCACGGGGCGTGGCCGGCATATGTTTAATCAGCCGCACCACGATGCGGGTGTCGTCGCGGAATTGCTCGACGTGCCGCTGGCGGGCGGGTTTTGTCAGGGTGAGATCGGTCCCATCGCCGCTACAAATCACGTTCATGCCTTTACGGCGACGATGGTGACGTTTCCGCGTTGATCGAACTAGTGTGGGGCGGAGGCAGAGGCGAAGATCCGCGTTGGTTGTTGCTCCGCAAGCGGTAGGAGTGGTCTTTACGATTAGCGAACGCTTGTATATTACGTATTGGGCTCTGGTCGTTGCGATCGGCCTGAGCACCTTCTCACTACCACTTCTTTCAGTGCAAAGGTTGGAATTTTATGCGCACGACAGATCAAACACAGACAGCACTTCCCGGTTTTCTCGAGTCGGTGCGCGTTGCCGATCGAGCGCTCCTCGACGTCGCTCGTACCCATCGGCTGCGTCCAATGGAGGCGTACCTAATGCTGATCTTGCTCGACGAAGAGGGTGCAGTCAGCACGGCGCGGATTGCGGCGCGGATCGCGGCCTCGTCGAGCCAGGCCAAGCAGCTCGCGCTCGCACTCCAGCAGCGCGGCCTGATCACGCGTCGCGGTCGCACGGGGCTGACAGAGTTGACCACCGCGGGGCGCATTGAGGCCAACAAGCTTGCTGCCAACGTGGTCGAGGCACTGAAGCAGCGGCTGAGTCCGTTGCACGCGACCGCTGCCATGCAGGCCGTCCTCGCCTAAGGCGTGATGGCGGCGCGCGCCGCGGCTTCGAGTTCGGCCTGGGTGACCGCCCCCTCGAACTTGGCGGTGATGATGCCTTGGGCGTTGACGACGAACACCCATGGCTCGGTCGGTAGTGCCCACGCTAGCACCCACGGCGCAGCACCCTTTGAGGGGTCTAGGTTCGTGTAGATCTCTGCATGGACGAAAGCCAAGTCGGTGGCCTTGAGGTCGCGCTGGACGTTCTTGACGATATCGACGATCGGACCGCAAATCCGGCTGGTACAAAACTGTGGCGTCGCGAAGGCGACGACGAAGGGGCGGTGGGCGGCCAGCAGATCCGGGATCGAGTCTTGCAGGAGTGTCGTGTCGACCGGGTGAGCGGTGCTGATCTTGGTACCGTCGCCGCCAACATCCTTGAGCGTCGGCGTGCGTGCTGTTGGGGCAGCGGTGCCAACGGCTGGCGTGGTCTCCTTCGGCAAGATGTTGAATTGGTTCGAGGCAGCCACGGTTTTGCCAGCAACCTTCATCGTGACGACGGCATTCCAGGCGCCGGGGGCAGGCAGGGGAACGGCGGCGGCAACCATGATCGTCTCGGCGTCGGCTCGGTCGAAGGTGACGTCCTTGCCTTTCAGCGAGAGCTGCTCGACCGGATACGGGCCAAGGGCAGGAGAGGTGGCGGTGGCCCCGAGATAGAGCTGGGCCGTGCCATCGTCGGGCTTAAGCAGCTTGCCGTTTTTTTGGAAGACCTGGAAGGGAATCCGAATCGTTGTGTCCGTGGCAAAGTCCGTGCCGCCGAGCACGATCAGGTTGGGCGTCACGATCGTCGAGGCGTCTGGTGTGCCGGCGATGAGGGCCAGCGTTGGACTAGTTGTCGACGCTGTGGGGCTCTGCGAGCCGCCACAGGCGACCAGCACGAGCGCGCAGGCGATCAGCAGCAGTGCAGAGCGAACGACGACTCGGGACACGCCTCGTAGCGTACCCCGAGTCGCGTCACTCCTAGACCTCTTGCGCCTTCTTACGGGCCTGAGACACGAATGGCATCATCGAGCGAAGCTCGGCGCCAACCTCTTCCAACTGGCTCTCGGCGGCACGCATGCGAAGCATACGCATCGTCGTGCGGCCCGTCTGGTTCTCGGCAATAAACTCGCGGGCAAACTCGCCGCGCTGGATCTCGCCGAGGATCTCACGCATCGCAGCCTTGCTCTCGGGACCAATCACGCGAGGGCCACGTGTCAGGTCGCCGTACTCGGCGGTGTCGGAGATGGAGTAGCGCATCCAGTCCATACCGCCTTCGTAAAGCAGATCGACGATCAACTTGAGCTCATGGAGCACCTCGAAGTAGGCGATTTCGGGGGCGTAGCCCGCCTCGACCAGTGTCTCAAAGCCTGCCTCGATCAGTGCAGTCGCGCCACCGCAGAGGACGGCTTGCTCGCCGAAGAGGTCACTCTCGGTCTCTTCGCGGAACGTCGTCTCAATCACACCGGCACGGGCCGAGCCGATGCCGATGGCCCAGGCCATAGCGATCTGCTTGGCATCACCGGTAGCGTCGTTTTCGACGGCAATCAGGGCTGGCACGCCAGCACCCTCGGTGTAGAGACGGCGGACGAGGTGGCCAGGACCCTTCGGGGCAACCATCACGACGTTGGCATCGGTCGGCGCCTCGATCTGGCCGAAGTGAATGCAGAAGCCATGGGTAAACAGCAGCGTGGCGCCCGGCTTGACGAGGTCCTTGACCGTGGAGCGCCAGAGTTCCGCCTGGATATGATCGGGGACCATCATCGCGATGACGTCGGCATCCTTGCAGGCGTCAGCCGGAGTCTGTGGCGTCCAACCGTGGCTCTCGGCACGGGCCCAACCCTCAGAGTTGGGGCGCACGGCGACAATCACGTCGGCGCCAGACTCGCGCAGGTTGAGTGCATGGGCATGGCCCTGCGAGCCGTAGCCCAAGACGACGATGCGCTTGCCTTTGAGTGCTCCGAAATCTCCATCGGACTCGTAATAGAGCGTTGCCATGCGGATTCTTCCCTCTCGCTTGAAGTCAGTCGGCGCAGAGCGCCGTTGCGGAAATGTACGTCGGTCTGGGCTTCGGTGGCCCCAGTTACCCCAGGATGTTCAGTTTCGGTCGTGCAGCCTCGTTTGCGATCGAGGCTCGGGTCATCGCCACACGGCCGGTGCGGACGGCCTCGACAATCTCGTACGGGGAGAGCAACTCCTCGAGCGCAGCGAGGCGATCGGGATGCTCGACGCACTCGAGCAACAGCGTCGTGGCGCCTGCGTCGACGACGCGAGCGTTAAAGACCTCGGCCATGCGCATGATCTCTAACCGGTGCTCTGCGTCGGCTCTGACCTTGATCAATAACAGTTCGCGCTCGATGGCCGAATCGGGCTCAACCTCGAGCACATCGATCACGTCGATCAGCTTATCGAGCTGCTTGACGACCTGCTCGACAGAGTGTCGGGTGCAGTCGACACGAATCGTGATGACCGAGCGATCAGTGCGCTCCGTCGGGCCCACGGCAAGGCTCTCAATGTTGAAGCCGCGCCGCGAGAACAGTCCGCAGACGCGCGACAATACGCCTGGTCGGTTCTCGACCAAGACGCTCAATGTGTGGTGTCCGGGTGTGGCCATTAGACGCCCTCCTCGACCCAGTCGTTGTCCCACACCTGATCGATCATTTCGTGGGAGGCGGCACCTGCTGGCACCATCGGATAGACCTTCTCGTCGTGGTCGATACGGAAATCGATCACGGTGGGGCGTCGTTCGGCAATCGCCTGCTCGATCACGGCGTCGACCTCGGCCTCGGTTTCGGCCCGCAGGCCAAGACACCCGTAGGCCTCAGCGAGCTTGACGAAGTCGGGGATTGTGCCGAACAGGTTCGTCTCGGAGAAGCGCTCGTCGTGGAAAAGTTCCTGCCACTGACGCACCATCCCAAGCCAACCGTTGTTCATCACCGCGTGGATGACGGGCACGTCGTAACAGATCGCTGTCGCGAGTTCCTGCGACGTCATCTGGAAGCAGCCATCGCCATCGAAGTTGACGACGTAGGCGTCGGGACAGCCCTGCTGCGCACCAATCGCGGCAGGGACACCAAAGCCCATCGTGCCAAGGCCACCCGAGGTGAGCCAGCGGCGTGGACCATCGATCGAAAGGAATTGGGCGGCCCACATCTGGTGCTGACCGACGCCCGTAACCCAAATCGCATCCTTGCCCCTAAGGGCACGGTCGAACTGCTCGACGATGTACTGCGGCTTCAGCTTTTCGCCCTTCATGTAGCGGAAGGGGTTTTCCTTCCGCCAGTCCTGCACGTCTGTCAACCAGTCACGCTGGTTCGCAATACGCTCGGCATTTCGCGTCTCGGCGACAGCCTCGCGCAGCGCAGGCAGTGTGTGCTTGAGGTCGCCGAGCAGCGTCACGTCGGCGCGACGATTCTTGGAGATCTCAGCCGGGTCGATATCGAAGTGGATGATCTTCGCGCCGGGTGCAAAGGCGTCGAGCTTGCCCGTTACACGGTCGTCGAAGCGCGCGCCGATCGTGATCAATAGGTCAGAACGGTGGATCGCCCAGTTGGCGTACTTCGAGCCATGCATGCCGGGCATCTGAACCGACAGGGGGTGCGAGTCGGGGAAGGCACCCTTGGCGAGCAGCGTCGTCGTGACTGGCGCCTGCAGGGTCTCGGCAAAGATGATCAGATCCTCTGACGCCTCGGCATTGATGACGCCACCGCCGACGTAGATAACCGGACGCTTGCTCTGAGCAATCAGCGTCGCGGCCGCGGCGATGCTGGCCGGTACATCTGGGAACTCCGGGCTATAGCCGGGCAGCTCGATCGTGTCGGGATAGGCGAAGTCGAACTCGGCCTGCTGCAGATCCTTCGGAACGTCGACCAGCACCGGTCCGGGACGGCCCGTGCTGGCGATATGAAAGGCCTCGTGGATCGCGCGCGGAATATCCTCGACGCGCTGGACGAGAAACGAGTGCTTGACGATCGGCATCACGATGCCGGTGATGTCTGCCTCTTGGAACGCGTCGGTGCCAATCAGGTGCGTAGGCACCTGACCGGTGATTGCGACCAGTGGCGTCGAGTCGAGGAAGGCATCGGCGATCGGCGTCACAAGATTGGTCGCGCCTGGACCGCTGGTTGCGATGCAGACGCCGACCTTGCCGGTTGCGCGGGCGTAGCCCTGCGCCATGTGGCCCGCGCCCTGCTCGTGGCGCACGAGCACGTGTTGGATCGTGTGGTCACAACGCATAAATGCGTCGTAGAGTGGCAGGATCGCGCCACCGGGGATGCCCCAGCAGATCGTCACGTCCTCGGCCTCAAGCGAGCGAATGATTGCCTCAGCGCCGGTCATCGTGCCGGTGCGCTTACGTGCCTGATCGAGAGCAGAATCGCTCATGTGGTCACCTCGTGGTTCTGGATCAGCGCCGCAATCGCAGCGCCGACCTCGTCAGTAGTTGCCGAACCGCCGAGGTCCGGAGTGGTGGGGCCATGTTCGAGACAGTAGATCGCGGCGGCCTCGATGGCGTTGGCGGCCTCGGTCTGGTCGAGATCGCGCAGCATCATTGCAATGGTTAGGATCATCGCGGTCGGATTGGCAATGCCCTTACCAGCAATGTCTGGGGCAGAGCCGTGGATCGCCTCGTAGAGACCAGGTCGCGTCGCGCCGAGCGACGAGCTTGGAGCCAGACCGATGCCACCGGACACGCTGGCTGCAAGGTCGGAGAGGATGTCGCCAAACATGTTCTCGGTCACGATCACGTCGTAGGCCAGTGGCTGCTCAATCAACTTCATGGCCATCGAGTCGACCAGCTGGTGCGAAAGCTCGACGTCTGGATAGTCGGGTGCGACGCGCTCGATCACGACGTTGCGCCACAGCTTCGAACTCGACAAGACGTTCTGCTTGTCGACCGAGCAGACCTTGCCCGAGCGCGTGCGCGCGAGGTCAAAGGCATAGCGAGCGACACGCTCGACCTCGTCGACGGAGTACCGGCAGGTATCCATGCCTGTCTCGGCCGTCAGCTCCTTCGGGCCAAAGTAGAGGCCGCCCGTCAGCTCACGAATAATGATCATGTCGAGACCGTCAACGAGCTCGTCACGTAGCGGCGAGGCGATCTTCTTTGTCCACTGTCGAATCGGTCGGATGTTGGCGAAGACCTTCAATTCGGCTCGTAGGGCCAGGAGGCCCTGTTCGGGGCGAATCGCGCCCGTATCCCACTGGGGGCCTCCGACGGCGCCCTTCAAGACGGCATCTGCCAATGGCAGCGCTGCCCGCGTCTCGGCGGGGAACGGATCGTTGTGCGAGTCGATCGCGTTGCCTCCGAACGGATGCTCCGTCACCTCAGCCGAGAAGCCATAGGCATCCCCCGCGACGGCAAGGACCGACAACGCAACGCGGGTGGTCTCTGGGCCGATGCCATCTCCGGGGAGGACTGCGATCTTCACTGTCGTGACTCCGTTCTTCGTGCTCTGTCGGTTAGATAGTCTCGCGGAACATCTGGTTTGGTGTACCGGCTGCGGCGAGCGATGCTGCGCGCAGATAGGCCTGTGCGGCCGCCTCGGTGATGTCGGGCGCGACGGCCTGGCCGGTGTAGGTCTGGCCATCCTGCTCCAAGACGACGCGGACGTCGCCGAGGGCGTCTTGCCCACCAGTCACGGCATTGACGTTGAACTCGCGCAACGTGGCGGTTGTCGCGGCGATTTCGGAGAGCGCCTTGAAGGCCGCATCGATCGGGCCATCGCCCTCACCGGTTGCCGTGTGGAGTGTCTCGCCCTCACGGACCGAGACCTCGGCCTGCGAGGTCTCGCCTGTCGCGGTGCGCAGCGCCAGGCGCTCCAGCACGAAGCGCTCGGTCGTATCGCGGGACTGGTCGTCCAGCAACGCCTCGAGGTCGAGCGCCGAGATGTTCTTCTTGCGGTCGGCTACCTCCTTGAAGCGCGCAAAGGCACGCTTGAGGTCTTCGCCCTCGACGACGTAGCCCATGTCGGCATACGCCTTCTGGAGCGCGTGGCGACCAGAGTGCTTGCCCAAGACGAGCTCGTTGTGGGCGAGACCGATCGACTCGGCATCCATGATCTCGTACGTGCGACGGTTTTTCAGCACGCCGTCCTGATGAATACCGGCCTCGTGGGCGAACGCGTTCTTACCGACGATCGCCTTGTTTGGCTGCACGGGGTAGCCACTGAGACGAGAGACAAGGCGACTCGAACGCGCGATCTCGCGCGTCTCCACACCGGTCTCAAAGCCATAGAACGCCTTACGCGTCCGCAGTGCCATCACGACCTCTTCGAGTGCAGAGTTGCCTGCGCGCTCACCGATGCCGTTGATTGCAACCTCGACCTGGCGCGCACCTGCCTGCACGCCTGCCAGTGAGTTTGCGGTCGCGAGACCGAGATCATTATGGGTATGGACGCTGAGGGTCACCTCGTGCAGCTCGGGCACGTTGGCGTAGAGCGTCTCGAGGATTTCCATGTACTCAATTGGAGTGGTGTAGCCGACCGTGTCCGGAATGTTGATCGTGGTGGCGCCCGCCGCAAGAGCGACGCGGACGACCTCGGCCATAAACTCTGGGCGCGAGCGTGTGGCATCCTCGCACGAGAACTCGATGTCAGAGACCTTCGTACGCGCATAGGTAACCGCGTCACGGGTCTGCTCGAGCACCTGCTCCGGCGTCATGCGCAACTTGTGCTCCATGTGCAGGTCGCTGGTCGCGATAAAGACATGGAAGCGCGGCGACTCAGCGTCTTTGAGGGCCTCCCACGAGGCGTCGATGTCGGCCTGTTGCGTGCGATTGAGCGAGGCGATCGTGCAGCTGCGCACGTGCTGAGCGACGAGACCAATGCCCTTGATCTCTCCGGGCGAGGCAATTGCGAAGCCCGCCTCGATGATGTCCACGCCGAGGCGCTCGAGCTGGCGGGCGATCTCCAGTTTCTCTTGCGCGTTCAGGCTGATCCCGGGCGACTGCTCGCCGTCGCGCAGAGTGGTATCAAAGATCTTGACGTAGTTGCTGCTATCCGAAGTGCTCATCGTGCTCCCTTCCGAAGTGTGGTGCGCCATCGCGCACCTGTCCTGTGGTCTTGTCGTTGTCTGCGCTGGGCAAGCAGCGCGTAAGCCAATGCAATCCCCTTAGCGGGGAAGGAGGCCGACAAGGAGGAGGAGCGGAAGTGTGGGCGCGGACGCCACGACCCCATGGCCGCTGGTGGAAACCAAGCGGCCGAGAGTCCCTTCGTGCGTGAGCGGCATCGTGCGCATCACTGACAAGTGTACCCCTAAGGGGAGTGCTGGTCAAAGCGCAAGGCACCAACACGTATGGTCTCCGCATGGCGATACTCACCCTTCGCTCTCCTAGCCGCATCGCCTTTGCCCGCCTAGTGCTCGCCGGTGTAGGCGGTTTTCTGGCGCTGGGTGCCAGCTATGTGATCGTGCCACCGCTGATCATCGGCGAGTTGGGCGGGACAGATGTCGTCGTCGGTTGGACGATTACCGTCTTTGCCGTTGCTGCCCTGCTGGCGCGCGTCAGCGCCGGGCTCGGTATCGATCGGCGTGGTGCGCGACTCGTCTACGCCGTTGGCTTCGGCTTCCTTGCGCTTGGGGGCCTCCTGTTCTTCTTCGCGGAGCACCATTGGGTGGTATTTGCGGCGCGCATGCTGCAGGGAGTCGGTCAGGCCTGCATGTTCACTGCCGGCCTGACGTGGGCGGTCTCGCTGGCCCCGACGCACCGGCGTGGCCAGGCGATTTCGCTGTTCGGTCTGAGCGTCTGGGCGGGGCTGAGCCTTGGCCCCATCTGCGCGCAGTTGCTGATCGATCATGCCTCGCTGGCGGCAGCCGAATGGTTGCTCGTGATCGCTCCGCTGCTTGCGCTTGTCTCGATGATCGGTCTTGAGGGGCCCGCCGCGCACCCCGAATCAGCCGGTCTCTCCTTTCCACGGGAGGCCTTCCGACCGGGGCTTGGGCTGATGTTCGGTGGCGTGGTGATGGCTGCCATCGTCGGCTTTGCGGTGCTCGCTTTCGATGTTCGCGATGGGGGCGGCGGCGCCTACGTGATCGGTGCCTTCGGTGCGGCAACTTTCATCGGACGGATCGTGCTCGGGCATCTACCCGACCGGTTCGGGTCGTACCGCACGGGCGTGCTGGCCTTCGTCCTAGCCTTGATTGGCATCAGCATCGTTGGTGTGGCACCGACCTGGTGGTTGGCCTGCGTGGGGGCAGTCACCTGTGGTGCAGCCTGGTCGCTCCTGTTCCCGGCACTCGCGTTGATGGCGATCGACCGCACGCCCGCCCACCGGCGTGGCGCGGCGCTGGCTGTTTACACGGCTGGCTTCGACCTCGGTTTTGCTGTCGCCGGACCCTTGCTGGGCAACGCGGCGAACATTGCCGGCTACGGCGCGGTCTATGCGGTCGCGGCGCTGTTTGCGCTGGGCGGGCTGGGTCTGATTCTGCTCAGCAGGTCGACGGCGACGACACCCACCGTCGACCCGGCCTGAGCAGCTAGCCTCGCAGCTTCAGCATCAGGTCCTGCGCCTGCGGCAAGACCTTGTCGAAGACGGCAATCGCCTCGTCGATCTGATCACGCGTCGTGATCAGCGGTGGCGAGATCTGAATTGCCGGATCGCCACGATCATCGGCGCGGCAGAGCAGGCCCTCGCTGAGCAGGGTCGGCGACAGGAAGTCGCGCAGGAGCACGTTGCACTCGTGCTCGTCGAACGACTCCTTGGTCGCGCGGTCCTTGACGAGCTCCATCGCCCAGAAGTAGCCCGCACCGCGGACGTCGCCGATGATCTCGTGGCGCTCCTTCAGGCCGAGTAACTGGTCGCGCAGGTAGGGCTCGTTCTGCTTGACGTTCTCGAGCACGCCCTCGCGCTCCATGATCTCAAGGTTCTTCAGCGCAGCGGCCGCCACGATCGGATGACCACCAAAGGTGATGCCGTGCAAGAACATGTGCTCGGCCTCGATCAGTCGATCGGCGATCTTGTCGCCGAACAGGACGGCACCCATTGGCTGGTAGCCGCTGGTCAGGCCCTTGGCGCACGTGATGATGTCCGGTTCGTACTCGAAGCGCTGAGCCCCGAACCAGGTGCCGAGGCGGCCATAGCCGCAGATCGTTTCGTCGGCGGCGTGGAGGACGCCGTACTCCTTGCAGATCTCGTTGACCCGCTGGTGGTACTCGGGGTGCGGCGTAAAGCAGCCACCCGCGTTCTGGACGGGCTCCATGATCACCATCGAGACAGTCGAAGGATCTTCGAACTCGATCACTTCAGCCACCTCGTCGGCGCACTTGAGGTTGCAGCCACCCTGATCTGCGCAGTACTTGCAGCGATACGGGTTGGTCGGCTCGACGTGACGCACGCCGGCCATCAGTGGCTCAAACGGTGCACGGATACTCGTGATGCCTGTCAGCGAGAGGGCGCCATAGGTGGTGCCGTGATACGCGATCTTGCGGGCAATCACCTTGCGTCGCATTGGCTCGCCACCCGCATTGTGATAATCGCGGGCCAACTTGATCGCGCCTTCGACACCTTCTGAGCCACCCGACACGAAGAACGCGCGGTTGAGGCTGTCGGGTGTGATCTCGGCAAGCTTCGTCGCGAGTTCGATCGCCTTCGGATGCGAATAGGTCCAGTTGGTGTAGTACGGCAGCTCCATCGCCTGCTCGAGCATCGCCGTGCCGATCTCCTCGCCGTGCGAGTAGCCGATCTGGACGGTAAAGAGCCCGCTGAGGAAATCCATGTAGCGATTGCCGTTCGAGTCCTCGAGGAAGATATTGTCTCCCCGCACCATCACCGGGTGCTTATCCGGGTCGAACCCTGCCATCTGCGTGAAGTGAAGCCACAGGTGCTTCATCGCCATTTCTTGCAGTGTTGCGGTATCTACAGTCGCCATCAGTATCGCCTCCTGACTGCATTGTAAGGGTCTTGACGGAGGGCTGCCTGTGCTGGCGTCTGAGAGGCGGCTATGCTGATCTCATTCTGAACGCCGCCCCCGTGCGGCGAGGAGGCACACAATGGCGATCGATCAGGGAATTGGACTCAACACTGCGGCGCTGCAGGCCGAGCGCGAGCGCTGGGTTTCGGCGTCGGTCTACACACAACCGATCTTTGCTGACCACGCGCATGGTGCGCGCATCACTGATGTCGACGGTCGCGAATTCATCGACTTCGTCGGGGGCATTGGCTCGCTCAACTGCGGACACACGCCCGAGGCGGTTGTGGCTGCGGTGCAGGAGCAGGCGGCGCGCTACATGCACCAGATGTACTCGGTCGTCCAGTACGAGGGCTACATCGAAGCCGTCAAGCGCATGGTTGCTTGCCATCCGGGTGAGGGGCCGTTCAAGGGTCTGCTGCTCAACTCGGGGGCCGAGGCTGTCGAGAATGCTGTCAAGATCGCGCGCTTTGCGACGAATCGCGATGCGATCATCTGCTTCGATCAGGGCTTCCATGGTCGCACGCTGATGGGCATGTCCCTGACGTCTAAGCCGATGCCGTACAAGAAGGGCATGGGCCCGTACGCGACCGAGATCTATCGCGCCCCGGCGCCCTACCCGTATCGTGGCATCACTACGGACGACGCGCTCGCTGGGTTCCGCAAGGTCCTCAAGAGCCAGATCGACCCGTCGCAGGTCGCCGCCATTATTCTCGAGCCCGTGCAGGGTGAGGGTGGCTTCTTGCCGATGCCGACTGAGTTTATCCGCGGTATCCATGCGATCTGCCAGGAGCACGGCATTCTCTTTATCTCCGACGAGGTGCAGTCCGGCATGGGCCGCACGGGCACGCCGTCGGCGATCGAGCATCATGGCGTCTCGCCGGATCTCGCGACGTGGGCAAAGTCGATGGGTGGGGGCATGCCGATCTCTGGTGTCACGGGCCGTGCCGATCTGCTCGACGCAGTGCATCCGGGCGGTCTTGGTGGCACCTTCTGTGGTAACCCTGTCTCGTGTGCCGCCGCGATCGTTGCGATGGATCAGGTGCTCGATCCGGCGTATCAGGAGCAGGCCAAGGCCTTCGGCGACGACTTACGCGCGCGACTCGAGGCGATCGCATCGCGTCACGAGGGTGTCGGCGAGGTCCGTGGTCTGGGTGCGATGCTTGCGATCGAGCTCGTCAAGGATCGCGGCACCAAGGAGCCAGCAGCGGAGGAGGTCGGCCGCATCGTCGCCTTGGCGCGCGACCGCGGTCTGATCCTGATGGGTTCCGGGCTCTATGGCAACGCGATTCGCGTGCTCGTGCCGATGGTTGCCACGCAGCAGGATCTCGATGAGGGTTTCGCGATCCTCGAGGAGTCGCTAGCCGACGCCTACGCTGGGCGTTAGAAATTCCGCGGCAGAAGAAACGCGCGCTGGTCGCGCTCCGCTATGTCGACCAGCAGGTTGCCGCGGATGCCGTGACGCTGCGACGGATCGAACGCCGTTTAACGGTGCTGAAGGCGCAGAAACGGGTGCGGCTTGGCGCGCAGTTGTACGACCATAAGGTCGAGCGGGCCGGTTTGGCGGCCACGCGGAAAGCACTGCTCACGGACCGTGTGACCGTACGCGAGCACCGTTCGCATGCCCTCGCCTTGCGTGGTGTTGTGCTCTCAGGACTGGCGCTTAAGGTGCGCGGTAACGTGCTCGCTGCCGAACGGCAGCGCACCCGTCCACAGGCACGGGTAACGCGACAGCTGGTCTCCGAGACGCTACTCGTAGCACCCGTCCCGGCAGGCGGCAACGGTACAGCCCTCGCAGCGCTGCTCGCAGGGGAGGCGCTCCCTGCAGCAGCATCTGGTGTGGGTGCCGTGGCGGCAGCCTTTGCGTTGACGCAACTCGGGCGCGCCTATCACTATTCCGGCTACTCGCCTGCGACAGGTTTTGATTGCTCGGGACTAATCTCATGGGCCTTCAGCAAAGCCGGCCACGACCTCCCGCACCAGTCAGCCGCGATCTGGTCGCTCGGAGCGCAGGTTCCGCTGAGTGCCGCTATGCTTGGCGATATCGTGTCGTTCAACGGGCAGGGCCACGTCGGCATCTACCTCGGGCGTGGCTGGTACGTCCACTCGCCGCAGTCAGGCGACGTCGTGCGCGTGGAACGCGTGCGCGATCACCTCAACTTCGACGGCGTGGTGCGAATTGGCTAGGAGCAACGCCGAGGAGCGTTCAGAGACCCGCGAATCTGGCCGCGAGGCAAACACTGCTATCGTATTGGATGGATGTTGAACGCCCGGAGTATCCGTCTCCGGCCCGTCGTATCGCTCCTCGCGCTGATCGTCGTGGCCCTGATCGCCGGCTTTGCGCCGGGAGCCGCGCATGCTGATCGCCTCGCCAATGCCCGTGCCGAAGCCGACCAGGCCCAAGCCGATCTACAGGTGCTCAACGACAAGGTCGCCGTTGCCGCTGAGGCCTACAACGCGGCCCAGCAGCAGCTCGACGAGACGAACGCTGCGATCGACGAGAACCAACAGATCTTGGCTGCTACGAAGTCAAACCTCTCGGTTTCGCGCCGCGAACTCTCCACCATGCTGGTGGACGCCTATCGGCAGGGCAATCCCGATCTGATTGCGTTCCTGCTGAACGCGAAATCGATCGATAGCCTGATTGATCAGACGCGTTTCATTCAGCGGGTCACCGGCCACGCCGAAGGCGTCGTCCGTGACGTGCGACGCTACACCGCTGACGTTAAGCGTCACGAGCAGGCGCTCGAAGACGAGCGCGCTACCCGCCAGAACGTGCTGCAGGATCGAGCGGCGCAAGAGGCGAGTATCCGCAAGACACTCGCCGAACGCACACGGCTACTCAACTCTCTGGATGCCGAGATTCGCGGCATCATCATGCAGCGCGAGGCCGCTCAGCGCGCCGCTGATGCCGCGCGTGCAGCACAGGCAGGCGAGATCCTCGCAGGCGCCTCTGCCAGTGCGGGCAGTTCCGACTTCGCGATTGGCGGTTCGGTCTACGGTGATGGGGATTACAGCGCCTCAATCCCGGCTCCCCCATCGTCTTCGACGGGTGGCAGTGCGGCCTCGGTTGCACTCGGCCAACTCGGCACGCCCTACGTCTGGGGTGGCGGTGCACCGGGCGGGTTTGACTGCTCCGGCCTGATCGCCTGGGCCTATGCTCAGATTGGCGTCTCACTTCCGCACTATGCCGCCGCGCAGTACGCGATGGGCACTCCCGTGCCAATGGATGCACTCGAGCCGGGCGACCTGATCTCCTTCCATGGCTCTGGGCACATCGGCATGTACATCGGTGGCGGCCAGTACGTCCATGCTCCCCAGACCGGCGATGTCGTCAAGGTCTCCACGCTTGTCGATCGCTCCGACGCCGACGGCGCCGTCCGCGTCGGCTAGTTTTTGACCTCTCGGCAGACCACTACTTCTTCAGTATCAGCATCGTCAGTACGACATTGTTGACCTTATTGCCGGCCCAGTCTTTAGCGTCAGCACGTATCGAATAGCTACCAGCCTTGGTTGGCAGCGACAGTTTGATGACGCTGGCACCCGAGGTGACGCTGATCACCCGTGGGCCGATGCCCGCCGACTTGCCCTGCTTCGTAAAGATGCGCACGGTCAGCGTAACCGGCTTGTCACGCACGATCCGCAGCTTGATGAAGGGCGCCTGCCGCTTGAACTTCTTCAGTTTGAGTGGCTTCGGCGGCTTGACTGGTCCAGAGATCACGGGTAGTGCCGTTAGATTGGCGGCGAATTTGTTGCCCATGTCCGTGAAGGCAGTGTCGCCGGTGATCTGGCCAAGTTGCTGGAGCTGCGCGGCCATCAGCGTCATGTACTTGACGGGCGCGTCCTCGTCGATCGCATAGCGACCCCAGCCGCCCGTGTCGTAGTTCGGCAGGACAGCCTTGGTGGTAGCAACGCCACGGCTGAAGGCATCGGCAAAGCTATCGTCGCCCGTCGCCTCGGCGAGGTCATTCATCGC
>SHUX01000016.1 GCA_009694475.1 Thermoleophilia bacterium | reverse complement strand
GGGTCGACTCGGCCCGGGTAGTTCCCGTAACGTCGGGCTGATCAGCGGCGGCAGCCAGCGCAACATCGTCCCGGAGGCCTGTTCGCTGCAGCTCGAAATGCGGAGTCTTGATGACGCAGAAGTCGTGCAAATAGCGCAGGAGACGGTCGTGGCTGCAAACGCGGCAGCGGCCGCGACGGGTTGTTCCGTGGAACTGACACAGACGCGTGAATACACGGCCTATGGGTTCTCCGACGACGCACCCGTTGTTACACTTGCCTGTACCGCACTGCTCGCAGCAGGCTGCCAGCCGAGCATGATCGAGACGGGAGGCGGGGCAGACGCACACGTCTTTAACGAGCGCGGAATGCAGTGTCTCAATCTCTCGAGCGGCATGGAGGCGATCCATTCGACCGACGAACATATCGCCGTGGCAGACGTTGAGGCACTTTCGAGGATCACCGTCGAACTGATTCGCGCAGCAGTGGCCTGACCATCAGGTGGAACGCAGACGTCCGAACGGGGCGGTGGGCGATACCATCAGTACGTTCCTAGGTGTGACCATGTCCCGGAGGTGCTTCGCATGCGCATAGGTGTCGTCAAAGAGATCAAGACGGACGAGTACCGCGTTGCACTGACGCCCGCTGGTGCGCGCGAGCTCGTGCTGTATGGGCACGAGGTTGTCGTCGAGACGACGGCCGGTGATGGCAGTTCGTTCTCCGACGCAGCCTACGTCGCTGCTGGCGCGTCGATCGCCGCCTGCGATGACGTCTGGGGTTCCTGTGAGATGGTGATGAAGGTCAAAGAGCCGCTGCAGCCTGAGTACGCCAAGATCCGCGACGGCCAGATTCTCTTCACGTACCTGCACCTTGCTCCCGATCTCGAGTTGACAAAAGCGCTGATTCAGACCGGCGCCACCTGCATCGCGTACGAGACGGTCGAAACCGATGATCACCGACTGCCGCTACTCGCTCCAATGAGCGAGGTCGCTGGGCGTCTAGCGCCGCAGATGGGCGCACACTCGTTGGAGAAGCCGAAGGGTGGGCGGGGCATTTTACTGGCCGGTTTGCCGGGTGTTGCGCCGGCCAAGGTTGTCGTGCTCGGCGGCGGCATCGTGGGCTATAACGCCGCGCTGATCGCCGTGGGCATGCAGGCTGATGTCTGGGTGCTGGAGCGCTCGGTCGACCGCATGCGCGAACTCGAGAACATGATGGATGGCCGCATCACACTCGAGATTTCGAACCGCCTGATGGTGGAACAGGCGATTGCCGGTGCCGACATGGTGATCGGTGCGGTCCTTGTGGCGGGCGCTCGTGCCCCGCGGCTGATTACGAAAGACATGCTCAGCGGCATGAAGCCGGGAGCAGTGCTCGTCGATGTGGCGATCGACCAGGGTGGCTGCTTCGAGACCTCGAAGCCTACGACGCATTCCGATCCGACCTACGTCGTCGACGGCGTCGTCCACTACTGCGTGGCGAACATGCCGGGTGCTGTGCCGATCACCTCGACGCGCGGCCTCACCAATGTGACGCTGCCCTACGCCGAGATCCTCGCCAACAAGGGCCTCGACGAGGCGATACGCTTTTCGAAGCCGTTGGCTCGCGGTGTCAACGTGATGGCTGGCAAGGTGACAAATCAGCCGGTCGCCGAGAGCCATGGCTTGCCGTACATACACCTCAGTGATCTGGTCGACGGAGTCGACCCAAGCGTCTAGGTCGATCAGCGTTGCTTTGGGGTCAGACCCCAAAGCACATGTTGGTTACGCTTGCCATCGCCGCGCGCCGGGGCAGGACGTCTGATGGCGTCCGCGAACTTCCCCGCTATGCAGGATCCGCGGATCAGCGATTTCCTCGAGGCACTACAACTCGAGCGCGATGCCTCGCCGCACACGATCACGGCTTATCGCACAGATCTCGCCGATCTTCAAGTATTTCTGACCGCAAACGACTTGGATCTCGACGCGGTGACAGGTGTCGATCTCGAGCCCTATTCCCTGGCCTTGCAAGAGCGTGGGCTGGCACCGGCCACCGTGCGTCGTCGACTTGCGGCAGCGCGCTCGTTGCTGCGCCACCGTACGCGTGAGGGCGCGCGGACGGCCGGGGTGCGCGATGTGCCGTTGCCCCGGGCACCACAGGCGCCGCCGCACGCACTGGCGAGCGAACAGACGATCGCGCTGGTCGAGCACCCCGACACCACGCCGCTTGGCCTCCGCGACCGTGCCGTGCTTGAGTTGCTCTACGGCGCGGGGCTGCGCGTCTCGGAACTCTGTGGCCTACGCCCCGGCGACCTCGATCAGGAACTCGGGCTCGTCCGCGTGCTCGGTAAAGGTGGCCGCGAACGGGTCGTACCGTGCGGCGGGCAGGCTGTGCGTGCCGTCGAGCGCTATCTCGCCCGCAGCCGGACGCACCTTGGTGCGCGCCAAGACGTCGATGCCTTGATCGTCAACAATCGCGGCGGCCGCATCACACGCCGCGGAGTCTTTCTGATTGTCCGCCGCCATGCCGAACCGCTTGGTCTGCCGGAGTGGGTTGGCCCACATGCGCTGCGCCACGCCTTCGCGACCCACCTCGTCGAGGGTGGCTGCGATCTGCGCACTGTCCAAGAACTGCTTGGGCATCAACGCATCGCGACGACGGCGATCTATACCCATGTTGCAGGTACGCATCTGCGCGACACATTCTTGGCTGCCCACCCGCGCGCTCGGGCTACGTAGTCGACGCCGACTAGGCTGCAGGCATGCCCGAGTTGCCTGAGGTCGAGACCGTCCGTCGTGGCCTCGAGCCGCACGTCGCCGGGCGTCGCCTCCTGCACGTCGAGGTACGTGACGCGAAACTCGTTGGGCGCGACGATGCACGGCGCGTCGAAGAGCGCCTGACTGGTCGCACAATCCTGGCGATCGATCGGCGCGGCAAGTACCTGCTGATACGGCTCGACGGAGAAGAGACGCTGATCTCGCATCTGCGGATGACCGGCAACTGGTTGCTCTGCACGGAGGGGGAGCCACGCCATACACGCGCTGTGCTGACTCTCTCGGACGCCACACTGGTCGCCTATGCAGACGCGCGTCGCTTTGGTACCTGGGACCTGATGACAAACGACGAAGCAGTGCTCTATCTTGCCGCCCGCTTGGGGCCCGAGCCGATCGACCGTGATTTCGATGGTGCCGTGTTGAAGGCCGCCTTTGCCGGTCGTCGAGCGCCCGTCAAGGCGCTCTTGCTCGATCAGCGGCTGATTGCTGGTGTCGGCAATATCTATGCCGACGAAGCGCTCCACGCGGCCGCTATTCATCCCGACACACCGGCTGGTCGACTGCGTCAGCCGCAGCTCGATCGACTCGCCGCCACCGTGCGTGAGGCGCTCGAAGAGGGGATCCGTGCACAGGGTGCTTCAATCAACGACTTCCGCGACCCTGAGGGCGGCTACGGCTCGATGCAAGAACGCTTTCGCGTCTACGGCCGTGATGGTGAGCCGTGTATCGTCTGTGGGACGGAGATCATCAAAACGCGCTGTGCAGGGCGTGGTACACACGTCTGTTTGACCTGCCAACCGAGGCCGCGACGGTCGGGAATGCCGCGACGGAAACGGACGTTGAACGAAGTGTGAAAAACGTCATAGTTTACTCCGCTGATTGGTGTCCCTTTTGCACGCGCGCGAAGGCGTTGCTGAGCTCGCGCGAGATTCCGTTTGAGGAAATCAACGTCGATCGCGTGCCCGGGTTTCGCGAGAAACTCGTGGAGATGACGGGCCGGATGACGGTGCCGCAGATCATGGTTGATGGTGAGCCGGTTGGTGGGTTCGACGAGATCGCTGCGCTTGATCGCAACGGCGAGCTGCTCGCGCTCGTCCAGGGCTAACCTCGCCGTGGCGGGCGCGTACGCGACTGAGGCGATTGTCCTGAGGTCGTTTCGTACGGGTGAGGCCGATCGCGTTGTGCATCTACTGACACCCGACTTCGGTCGCGTCAATGTGATCGCGAAGGGAGCCCGCAAGACGATGGGCAAGATGGGCGCGCGGCTCGAGCCATTGACACGCATTGATGCGATTGTGCAGCCGGGGAAGAGTGATCTCTCGACGATCACAGGTGCCGACGTCTTGTGGTCTGGCGATGAGCTGCGACGGGATCCGATCCGCGCGCTTGCAGCGACGGGCGGTATTGAGGCGATCGTGCGGCTGTTTCCTGAGCCAGAGCCGGATCAGCGCCTCTACCGCGGCTTGCAGAGGTATCTCGAGGCGCTCACAGAGCCGCTCGGCGACGATGTTCGTGGCGGCGCCGACACGATTACCCTTGGTTTTGTCTTGAAGTTGCTGGCGCTGGCTGGCTGGCGCCCTGAGGTCGCTGCCTGTGTCGCGTGCGGAGCGCCGGTTGCCGTCTACGATGCGGCGGCTGGGTGTGCGTTCTGTGCGACGTGCGGCAGCGGCAGCCCACTTGATCCGATCGCGGCGAGTGCTGCGGCCCAGTTACTGGCCGAGCCGCTTGGCGGCGTATCGATACCCGCTCCAGCCGCACGCGCTGCCATTGCCCGAGTCTGCCGCGAGACGGCCGAGCAGCATGGCGGGGTTCGGCTCGCCCTGCTTGGCCAGGGCGTTACGGCGTAATCGTCGAGAGCTGGCCCTGCTGGTTGATCAGCCAGAGTTCACCGGTAGGATCTTGGCCGATCGCGGCCAGCTTGGGCACGAGCAGGCCCGTGTCGACCAGCGTTGCATCCTTACGCAGCAGTGACCAGATTCGACCGCTGCAGCTGTCACCGAAGACGTAGTTGCTGCGCAACTTCCGAATCGTCTTACCGCGGTAGATAGCGCCTGCGACAGGATTACAGCCATAGGCCGTCCCGTACGACGTGACAGGCGTCACGGCCGTACCGGTAAGTGGCTGTGGTGAGTAGGGCTTGGTGCCATCGAAGGCGCGCCAGCCGAGATTGGGGAGCGGGGGAGCGGGATTCGCGATCCAGTCCACCTCTTCGTCCGCGCCCTGACTCGGATCGACAATCCACATACTCCCGGTGCGCGAATCAAACGAGAAGCCCGGATTGCGGACACCCATCGCCCAGACGGGTGCCTGTCCGAGTGCGCCATCGGCAAAGGGGTTGGTCGGGGGGATCGCGTACGGCACGGCTGCGTTGACGTCGATGCGCAGGATTTTGCCGAGCAGCGTGTTCGGGTTTTGTGCCCGATTGCCGGGATCGCCACCCGCGCCACCGTCGCCCATGCCGATGTAGAGAAACCCGTCGGGTCCGAAGGCGAGCTGCCCACCGTTATGGTTGGCGTACGGCTGGCGAATCGAGAGAATCGGCGTCGCTGAGCCCTTCAGAAAGTGCCCGTACTTGCCTTTACGAAAGCGCACGATCTGTGTGTCGCCGGCCGCATCGGTGTAGTTGACGAAGACGAAGCCGTTGTCCTTGTAGAGCGGGCTATACGCGATTCCCAGCAGGCCGCGCTCGCCGCCCTGTTGGCCGACGCGGTCGGTCAGGTTGGCAAGGACGTTGACCTTGCCTCTGACGATGGCGACCACGAGCCCATTGCGTTGGGTCACGACGGGCCACTGGTTATCTGGGCGAAATGTCAGGGCAGTGGGGGAACTGACCTTTGTGGAGATGGTGTTTAGAGAGAGCGCCTGAGCACTAGAACCGGTGGTGGCAACGAACGCCACGGCGACAATGGTAAAGGTTAGGACGCGTCGAAACACGCTCTTAGGGTATCCGTGTTTTCCCCGGGCGGGGCATCCAGCGGGGGGAAGTGGGTAGCCTTCGCCTGTGCAGACCGATCTAACGCCACTCAGCTTTCAGGACCTGATCCTGCGCCTACAGGCCTTCTGGGCCGCAGAGGGCTGCGCGATCGTCCAGCCGTATCACACAGAGGTCGGTGCGGGCACGATGAATCCGGCGACGCTGCTGCGTTGTCTGGGGCCCGAGCCGTGGGCGACGGCGTACGTCGAGCCGTCGATTCGACCGACCGATGGTCGCTATGCCGAGAACCCCTATCGGCTACAGCACTACTACCAGTTTCAGGTTCTGATCAAGCCGTCGCCCGATGCGATCCAGGAGTCGTACCTTCGCTCGCTGGCTGCGATTGGCATCGCCGCCGCCGAGCACGATGTGCGCTTTGTCGAAGACAACTGGGAGGCGCCGACCCTCGGTGCTTGGGGGACCGGTTGGGAGGTCTGGCTCGATGGCATGGAGGTGACACAGTTCACGTACTTCCAGCAGGCCGGCGGCATCGACTGTGATCCAATCTCTGTGGAGTTGACGTATGGCCTGGAGCGGCTTGCGATGTACCTCCAGGGCGTCGATTCGTGCTGGGATCTGACCTGGGCTCCGGGGCTCTCCTATGCGGATGTGCATGCCCGTGGCGAGCGCGAGTGGTCGGCCTATAACTTCGAGGTCGCGGATGTCGCCGGCCTCGTGCGAGCGTTTGATCATCACGAGGCTGAGTGCGGCCGTTGTCTCGAAGCAGCACTGCCGATCCCGGCCTACGACCAGGTCTTGAAGTGCTCGCACGCCTTCAACCTGCTCGATGCGCGCGGTGCGATTTCGGTGACTGAGCGGGTGGCCTACATTGGACGCGTACGTGCCTTGGCTCGTGCCGTCGCCCACGCCTACCTCGGGTTGGAGTTGTCGTGACAGCCCCGCTTCTGATCGAACTTGGCTGCGA
The DNA here is from genome assembly GCA_009694475.1 of Thermoleophilia bacterium. Lineage (GTDB taxonomy): Bacteria > Actinomycetota > Thermoleophilia > Gaiellales > F1-60-MAGs149 > F1-60-MAGs149. Next base: position 16,590 of record SHUX01000016.1, on the reverse strand, counting down.
GGAGTTGCCGGCTAATGCCTGTCGCGTGGCCGAGCGCGAGGCCGGTCTGACAATCGAGCGTCTGCTGACGGAACGCCGCTTGGCGCCGACCTCGGTCGAGGTATTCGTGACACCGCGCCGGATCGCTGTGATCGCCGAGGGTGTAGCGAGCGAAGCACCCGCGGAGACCAGCGTGCAGACCGGGCCACCCGAGAAGGCGGCCCGTAACGACGATGGTTCGTGGTCGAAGGCGGCCGAGGGGTTTGCGCGTAAGCACGGTCTGACCCCTGACGAGCTCGAGGTGAGAGACGGCCTTTTGACAGCAACCGTCTCTGTCGCTGCCGAGCCGCTCGCGACGCATGCGCAGGCGCTTGTCGACGGGCTCATCGAAGGCCTGCAGATGCCAAAAAACATGCGCTGGGGCACGGGCACGCAGCGCTTCTCGCGACCGATTCGTACGCTGGTCGTGCTGCATGGCGACACCGTTCTACCGGCCGAGGTACAGGGCGTGCAGAGTGGTCGCCTGACGTGCGGCCACCGTCTGCTGCAACCCGTGCTCGAGTTGGGCACGGTCGACGACTACGTCTCCGACCTGGGGGGCGCCGGCGTCGGTGTCCGTACTGCGGATCGCCGCGAGATTATCGAGACGCTGCTGACGTCGCTCGCCATGACACACAATTCAACCTGGGACGATCCCGGTCGCGTGCTCAACGAGGTGGTCTATCTCGTCGAGTGGCCGCGCGTCATCGACGGGTCGATCCACGAGCGCTACCTGGATCTGCCGGAGCGCGTGCTGGTGACGGCGATGCAGTCGCATCAGCGTTATCTGCCGCTGCGTGGCTCGACGGGCACCTTGCGACCCGCCTTCCTGACCGTCGTCAACTCTCACCCCGATGCCGATGCGATGGTGCGCGCTGGCAACGAGCGCGTCCTCGCTGGTCGCCTCGACGACGCTGTCTTCTCGCTGGCCAAAGACCGGGTCCGCGGCATCGAGGCGATGGCTGCCGAACTCGATCGGATCACCTACCACCAGCGGCTTGGGACGTTGGCCGACCGCACGGCCCGCCTCGAGGCGCTCGTCGCGGCGGTCGCAGACGGGGCCGGCATCGTGGGAGACGATCGCACGCATGCCCTCGAAGCTGCGCGCTTGGCCAAGGCCGACCTTGCTTCGACACTGGTCGGTGAGTTTGCGGAGTTGCAAGGCGAAACGGGTATGGAGTACGCCCGTGCGGCCGGCCAGCCGGAGGCGGTGGCGGTGGCAATTCGTGAGCAATACCAGCCCGATGGTGCTGGGCGGCCCGTGCCCGAGACGCTGCCAGGCGCACTGCTCGCTTTGGCCGATCGCTTCGACCAGTTGGTCGGTGTGGTCGCGATTGGGGAGCGACCGACGGGTTCGCGCGATCCGTACGCGTTGCGTCGAGCCGCCGCGGGCATCGTTGAGATTCAGTCGCGCTACGGACTCGCGCTGGATCTACCGGCCCTCGTTGCCACGACACATGCCCTCCTCGTTGCACAAGACGCCGACCTCGAGCTCGAGGTCACGGCCACGGTCGAGATCGTGGTGCCCTTTATCCTCGATCGCGTCGACCAGGCGCTTGGCGATGCGGGCGTTCCCGTCGACGTGCAGCGTGCGGCGCGTGGCGCGGGTCAGGTTGATCCCGCGCGCCATGCCGCGCTCGCGCGGGCATTGCATGCAGCGGCGGATTCGGCAGAGTTGGCTGCGGCACATGCGGCGGTCACACGCTGTAGTCGGATTGTCGAGAAGGAGACGGCTGCCGACGCTGTCGACCCCGCCTTGCTGAGCGATGCCTCGGAGGTGGCGTTGGCCGAGGTCGTTGCGACGCTCGCACCACGCATTGCCACAGCGCTGGATCCCGCCGCTGCGCTGCAGCAGGCCGCCGCTCTAGCGCCGGCTGTGGATGCTCTGTTCGACGGTGTGATGGTGCTCGCAGAGGACCCGGCTGTACGAGCCAACCGTGTGCGCCTGCTGCACGATGCGCTGGCCGCATTCCAGCCAATTGGCGATCTGACCCAACTGCAGCGATGAGCAACCAGCCCGTCGAAATCCATATTATCTCGGATTCCACGGGTGACACGGCGTCGCGCGTCGCGCGTGCCGTGCAGGCGCAGTTCTCCGCATCGCCCGTCAAGATCGTGCGCCATCCGCGCGTCACAACGCTTGAAGGACTGCAGGCGGCCTTTACGAAGTTGCGGGGCCAGAGCAACACCGCCGTCTTCTTTACGCTGATCGATCGTGATCTTCGTGAGCGCGCCTCCGAACTCTGCGAGCGTCATGGTTTGCCGTCGTGCGATCTGCTTGGTGCGCCGTTGGAGGCGCTCCAGCAGGTCTCGGGTAGTCAGGCCGAACTCGTGCCTGGACGTCCAGTCGGTCTGGAGATCGACTACTTCAAGCGGGTCGCGGCGATGGAATTTGCCGTCAAGCACGACGATGGGCTGTCGGGGGAGGGTCTGGACGAGGCCGACATCGTGATCGTCGGTGTCTCGCGTACCGGCAAGACGCCGCTCTCGATGTACCTTGGCTATCTGGGCTACAAGACCGCGAACATTCCTCTGGTGCCGGCGGTCGAGCCGCCGCAGCAGCTGTTCCGGATTGATCGCGCCAAGATCGTTGGCCTGACCATCGACCCCGAGCGCCTGCAACGCATCCGGGGTCGTCGGCTGCGTGCGATGGGTGGGCGGGCGCGTAATAACTATGCCGATCTTGCGAAAATTCTCGAAGAACTTGACGACTGCACGGGCGTCTTTCGCAAGCTCGGCTGCCCCGTCATCGACGTCTCAAATCTCGCCGTTGAAGAATCGGCCTTGCGGGTCATAAACTTAGTGGAAGAGCGATCCCACGACGATCAGGAGGCGAGCAATGGCGTTTCGTGAAATGCGAGTTGCCTACCGCAACGGCGCACTGTCTGAGACGGCTGCCGGCGAGAATCCGATCGATCTCTTCATGGCGTGGATTGGTACCGCGCGCGAGTCGGGGGCGATCCTCGAGCCAAACGCGATGACGCTGGCGACCGTTGGTGCCGACGGTGCGCCGGCCGCGCGCATGGTGCTGCTCAAAGAGGTTGGCGACGATGGATCATTCGTCTTCTATACCAACCGCATGGGCCGCAAGGGGCTCGAGATCGCCGCGAACCCCCGCGTTGCTCTCGTGTTCTGGTGGGAGCCGCTCGAGCGCCAGGTCCGGATCGAGGGTGCGATCGTGGAGACGAGCGCCGAGGAGACGGCCGCCTATTTTGCGGTTCGACCACGCGAGAGTCGGATTGGAGCCTGGGCCTCGAATCAGAGCGAGCCGATTGCGAGTCGTGATGACCTCGAGAAGCAGTTTGCCGCCGCCGACGCTGCGCATCCCGGCGAGGATGTACCGGTGCCGCCGTGGTGGGGTGGTTATTCCGTTCAGCCGACGGCGATCGAGTTCTGGCAGGGCCGGATGGGACGCATGCACGATCGCCTTTCGTACTCGCGCGAGGGGCGACACTGGTCGCGCACGCGCCTACAGCCGTAGCGCGACCGGGTAGCCTCTAGTCATGCCGAATAGTCGCGTCGTTGCTTCCAGCATGGTCGAGCAGACGTGCGACATCCTGCGCGAACGGATTCGAACGGGTGAGATCCCTCCGGGCACGCGTCTGCGGCAGGAGGTGCTGGCCGCGGAGCTTGGCATCTCGAGGACTCCGCTACGGGAGGCGATGCGCCTGCTTGCGGCCGATGGTCTCGTCGAACTCGAGCCCAATCGCGGTGCGGTCGTGACCGCTCTGCGGCACGATGATCAAGTTGCCTTCTGGGAGGCGCGCCTCGCGCTCGAGCCAGCGGCCGCACGCCTTGCCGCAGAGCGACCGGCCAGCGTTGGGATCGAGGCCATGCGCGCGGCAATTACCGAGCAGCGTGCTCTGTGTGCTGATGATCAGGGCTTCTCAGCCAACCGCGCCTTTCATCTAGGGCTGGTCGCGGCCGCCGGCAACCCTCACCTCAATCGCTTTGCCGAAACGCTGTGGGTGCGCGCGGTCGGACAAACGATCTATGCGGCACAATCATCGAATGCCACGGTGGTCGCGGCCTATGCCGATCAGCACGCAGCGATTCTCGCCGCCATTGAGAGTGGCGATGGCGAGCTGGCCGAACGGTTGACGCGCGAGCACATTCTCGCCTCGCCGGTTCCTGAGGCGCTCGGCATACCTCGTCCCGACTAGCTGATCGTACCGTCGAGAATTTGGAGTGTCTTGAGGTCCGAGTAAAAGTCGAGGGCATAGTCGCCACCCTCACGACCGATTCCGCTGATGCCCGCGCCCCCGAAGGGAGCGGTAAGGTCGCGGACGAGGAAGCAGTTGACCCAGAACGTGCCGGCGCGGACGGCACGGCCCACGCGGTCGGCACGCTCGGCGCTGCCGGTGAAGAGGATGCCGGAGAGGCCATAGGCCGTCGAGTTGGCGAGTTCGATCGCCTCGCCTTCGGTTCGGAATGTCTGAATCGTCAGGACCGGACCAAACACCTCATGCTGCACAACCTCGCTGTCGTTTGACTGCGGGCGGATCAAGGTCGGCTCGTACCAGAGCCCGCCAATGCTGGGCTGCTGACCACCACGGATGATCTCGTCGCCGGCGCTGCGTGCGCGCTCGACGAAGCCAAGGACGCGCGCAAGGTGGTCGGGGTGGATGAGGGGACTAATCGTTGTCGCCTCGTCATGCGGATCGCCGAGGACATGGCGATCGACCTGAGCGTGGAAGCGAGTCAGAAAATCGTCGACAACAGACTCCTCGACCAAGAGGCGGGTGCCCGACAGGCAGACCTGGCCCGCATCGTCGTACTGCAGCGCAGCCTTCGCAGCTGCGGCATCAAGATCGGCGTCGGCGAAGACGAGGAAGGGGTTCTTGCCGCCCAACTCGGCCGTAAACGGCACGATGTTCTCCGCGCCCGCATGCCCAATATGGCGGGCGGTCTCGGGCGAACCGGTAAAGCTTAGGCGCCGCACGCGGGTGTCTGCCACGAGCGCTGCGCCGACCTCCTCGCCGATGCCCTGCACGAGATTGAAGACGCCGGGTGGAAAGCCCGCACGGTCAACGAGATCAAACAGCATCGAGCATGCAAGAGGAGACCACTCAGCGGGTTTGAGCACGACCGTACAGCCTGCCGCCAGGGCGGGCGCGGTCTTCCATGTCGAGAGCATGAAGGGCGCATTCCACGGGGTGATCACGACGGCCGGCCCACTGGGGTTGCGCACCACGCGATTCGTCGTGCCATTCGACTGCCAGACGCGCTCCTCGTACTCGCACGAAAGGTCAGCGTAGGCTCGGAAATTGCGGGCACCTCGGCTGATTACGCGGGCCTTGAGTGAGCGCTCGAGCATCGCCATGTCCCAGCACTCGATCTCAGCGATGTGGTCGACGTGCGCGTCGATCAACTCGGCGAGGCGATGGAGGTACGGCGCGCGCCCCTTGGGACCGAGCGAAGCCCAGTCCGGGAATGCGCGAACGGCGGCGCTGAGCGCCGCGTCGGCTGTGGCGGTGTCGCCGCGACAGACGTTCGCAAGCAGCGAGCCGTCGATCGGCGAACGGTCCTCGAAGGTGGAGGGGCTGCTGACGCGGACGCCGTCGATGTAGTGCTCGGGCGAAACGGTATGCCCGTGGATCTCCACGCGAGTGCTCACTCGCCGTCTCGCAGGTCTGTGATCGTCTCGAGATCATCGACGGTATAGGCAAAGGTGAAGCGGTATCCCTTGCCGATCTTGATGGGCGCGAGCGAGGTGTGCTCCTCGTTGGGTGCGGCGCCAAATGTGAGGGTGGCATCGCCCTCCCAGATTGCCGAGATCGAGCGGTCGCGGCTGATTGCGCGTACCAACTCGTGGACGGCGGGGTCCTCATGATGCCCCGCGGCGAGGCGCGGGAAATGGCGGCGATTGACGAGCGGCGACGCATTATGAAACGGCCCGCCGCCGCTCTCGCCCGTCAGCGTGACCGTCGCCTCGATCAGACGGCGATCGTTTGCAGCCATCGTGCAGCCAAAGCACGAGCCGGCAGTGATCGCCGGATCGGCGAGCGCGCCGAGCCCGAAGCTGCGCGTCATCCAGACCGAGCCGAGTTTCTTTGGAAAGCCCTGAATCCAGCCGCGCATCATCGCAAAATCGCGGTCGACCCAGATGTACGGGCAGGTGGTCACAGCCTCGCCATCGAGCGTGCCGTTGACGACGATGAAGGCCTCCTTGTACTGGCTGCGCGCCGGGTCGATCAACTCGTTCTGATCGGTCGTGCAGGACTGCCAGTCGGCGAAGATCACCGCGGCGCGTCCCGCATCTTCGGCTAGCGGCTCGATGCCGGGCGGGAGCACGGCGGCAACGGCGGCCGGGTCGGCCCAGTAGTCAACAACGACGAAGTCGCCGACGTAATGCCATGGCGGCGGTGGGACGAGGTTTGCGCGTCCCTCGGGGGAGAGGGGGAGGCTGTAGCCGTTGCTCATCGATTGCTCCTTCGAAACGTCATGCGTGGCTCGACATAGTGTGGAAGGCTACCCGGCAAACGGTGGCAGCGGGGTGCCTTGCGCCTCGCGCTGGTGTCGCTCCGAGTCCACCGCGACATCGTCGAAGCGGAAGTACGAGCGTGGTGGCAGGATGCCCCAGGTGTTAGAGCCAAACGGATCGTCCGACCACTCGCGGGGGGTGTGGGGAAGGCGCAGGACCTCCATGTCGCAGTAGAGCTCGACGAAGAGGTTCTCTTCGGGGATCCGCACGTAGGCGCAAAGGTTCTGGGCGAGTCCATGACGCACCGGTCCCCAGCCGAGCCAGCGCCCGTGCCGACCAAGGTGGTCGAGGAACACACGCAGCTGGCCCCAATCGACGATATCGAAGGCGATGTGATGGAAGTGTGCCGGTGCTAAGCCGACAATCGCCATCTGGTGATGCTCTGGGTGGAGGTGAAACCAGACCCCGGCCTCGCCAAGGAAATCCGAAATGTTCATGCCTAGGACGTCGACGTAAAACGCCGTCATCTCGGCCATATTTGGGGCAAGTACATTGACATGACCGAGCTTGCGGGGATGAAAGCCCGGCAAGGTGCTCGTGCGGCGACCAGGGGGCGGCAGGTGCTCGATCGAGAGGCGCTCTCGGTAGGGAACCAGTTGGATGCCGCCGCCCGACGGGTCTACGAAACGCAGCGAGCCATCCGCTTCGCGGTCGTAGTGCAGGCCGCAGGCATCCAGATGTGCAGCCGCGGTCTCGAGCGAGCAGTCGGCGGCGAGTTCCCAGCCGGTGTGGTCGTGGTCGGCTTCATGGTCTTCGACGAGTTCGAGGCAGTAGTCCTCGGTGTCACAGGCGAGCAGCGCTCGTCCGCGCTCTTTGGCAACAACGGTCAAGCCAAATTGGATCGACCAGCGCGCGGCGGCCTCGTCCAGATCGATCACGCGCAGGCAGGCGTGATGCAGGTCGTGTAACTGGATGCTCATCAGCCCACCTCTCCGGAGGCCACGCGCCGTTCAGCCTCGTCTTCTGGAATCGCAAGTGCGACGTGCAGCGTATTCGCGGATGTCTCGGGCTGGTCGCCAGGACCGCGCAGGTCAACATCCCAATCGATCACGGTGTTGCGCAGTACGGGCAGTCCTTCGATCTCGACCTCAACGACGTCGCCGACGGCCATCGGGCGCGAGTTGGCGGGCGTTCCGGTCAACACGATGTCGCCGGGCAGGAGGGTGATCACGCGGCAGAGGTCGGCCAGCTGGTAGCGGTAGTCCCAGATGAGGTCGTCTTGGTCACCCTGTTGGACAACCTCACCATTAATGCGCGTTGTCAGCGTGAAGCCCTGGTCGGGGGTCCACTCGTCGGCTGTCACCATCACCGGGCCGAGCGGAAGAAAGCCGTCTTGTCCCTTGACGCGGAGCATCGAGCCACGATCAGCATGGCGAAAATCGTGGAGGCCAACATCGTTAGCGGGCGCGAAACCGGCCACATACTCGTGGACCTGTTCTGGTTTGACGCCCTTCATCTCGCGACCGACGATGACGGCGATCTCGCCCTCGTAGTTGAGAAAACGTGTGCCGTGGGGGCGGCGAACCTCACCGAGATGCCCGTTGAGCGTGGTCGGCGGCTTCATAAAGTACGACGGCTCGGGTGGCGTCTTGGCCTTGTATTCGGTCAGGCGGGACTGGTACGTCAGGTGTACTGCCAGGATTTTTGTTGGCTCTGCTGGCGCGAGCCAACAGGCCTGGTCGATCGCAACGGCATCGCCACAATCGAGTTCGACGGCGCCGTCTCGGACGGTGCCCCAGTGGGGTGTCGTGTTGTGGAGAATGCGAGCGCGTTGCATCAGTTAATGATCCTCTGGTGTGGGCTGGGTGGTCAAGGAACGCACGGCAGTCTCTGGCGAGCATCGTAGGGGAGGGCAATGGGTCGGCGGTTCGGGAACGCCACCACTTTCTGGATACTGTATCCAATCAGGCGTCGGATTGAAACCTTTTTCGCTTTCGAGGCAGGAGTCGTCCGACGGTGCAGCGAAAATCATCCTACCGGTCCGTAGTCGGACACCATTCACTCGGTAACGAGTAATTCCAAGGAGAGAGACCATGGGAGCGCAAGCAGGCGGAGGGGAGAAGCTCGGTAAGGGCAATCTGACCCTCCTTGATGTGATCGCGCAGTCGATCGGGTTTATTGGACCCGCCTTTGCTGCCGCGTTCTTCATCCCAACGATTGTCGGAGCATCGCTCAACGGCAAAGGTGCAGGCCTCGCCAGCCCCGTCTCGATCATCATCGCCATGGTTGGCATGTGTGCCGTGGCTTGGATTATCTCACGCTTCGCACGGCGCATTCATGCTGCGGGTTCGCTCTACGACTACGTCACCGAGGCGTTCGGCGAGCGAATCGGATTTATCGCCGGCTGGGTCTACTACGGTGGCGTGATTGCACTAACCCTGGCAATCGGGCTCGCGTTTGGTGGCTTCTTGCACGACACGCTGTTCTTTAACCACGGCGTCGAGTTGGCGTGGTTCTGGTATTCAATCGCGTTCTGGGTCGTGGCTGGGCTGATGATGGTGCGTGGCGTTGCTATCTCGACCCGCGTGCAACTCGTGCTTGGGGTCGGCTCGTTCTTGATCATCCTGATCTTCTCAATCTGGGTGATCATGAGGGTCGGCATTGTCGACGGTGGCCTTAGTGGGCAGCCGTTTAACCCGAGTTCGTCGGACCAGGGCTGGAACGGTATCTTCTTCGGAATCCTCTATGCCGTGATCATGTTCATCGGCTTTGAGAGCTCGGCCAACCTCGCCGAGGAGACGAAGAATCCGCGCAAGCATCTACCGCTCGCGATCTTCGGCTCGTGCATTACCGTCGGTATTTTCTACATCATCGTCACGTACGCCCAAGCGGTTGGCTTTGGCCTCTCGGTGCAGGACTGGCTGGCAGCATTCCCGCCGCTCTATGCATTGGCGGCCGATTTTCGCTACGGCAGCACCTTCTTCGGCGAACTGGTCCAGTGGATTGTCGTGATCGACATCGCGGCCGTCGGTCTTGGTACAGCAGTCGGCTCGAGTCGTGGCGTCTTCGCGCTGGCGCGTGATGGTCGCCTGCCCAAGGTGCTCGCTTCGGTGCATCCGAAGTATAAGACGCCGTGGATCGCCTCGATTGCACTCGCGGTTGCCTCGGTCATCGTCGTCATCATCGTGGCCGCCACAAACGGCCTGATGACGGTCGGTGAGATGGATCCGGGCCAGTGGTTCCCGATGTTCAACTGGCTTGCCACCTTTGGTGGCTTCATGCTGGTCGCGGTCTACTTCGCGATCTGTGTGGCCGCCTTCAAGGGTATGCCTGGCGAGTCCAGTGGGCTATTGGCGCTGGCTGGCATCGTCGGCGGTCTCGTCTCGATCGGCGCGATCTACGGTGTGATCGTGCAGTACGCCGATATTCCGACGTACAACCGCGTCTGGTGGATCGCCGTGCTGTGGCTCGTTGGCGGCGTGATTGCGATGTTGATCCTCAATCAGATGGGTCGACTGCGTAACAAGACGGCCTAAGGCTCGTGGAGAGCGGGGCTCGGGGCTGCGGCCTCGGGCCCCGTTTTTTGTTTTCGGGCCTGTTCACGTACCCTATGCCAGATCGTCGAGGGAGGTTCGCGATGGCAGTACAGGTAGACCCAGTGGTCGACTCCGAGCGACGCGAGCGACTGCTCGCCATCGTCCACGAAATCGGCCCGGCCTTCCGCGAGCGAGCACCCCAGTACGACCGCGAGGCCGTGTTTCCCTTCGAGAACTTCGCCGACCTCTACGCCGCCGGGTTCTACGGCCTCTGTATCCCAACGCGCTACGGCGGCCTCGGCGCGAGTTTCAACGACTACATGCAGATCGGCGCGGCGATCGGCGCGTACTGCCCGATGACGGCACTGACCTTCAACATGCATACGCAGACGGTGCTGTGGACCGGCATTGCCGCCGACGATCTCGACATGAGCGAGGCCGACCGGGCAGCCCACGAGGCGACGCGCAGCGCGCTCTATCGCCGCATTCTCGAGCAGGGAGCATTGCAGTCGCAGCCGCTCTCCGAAGGCATTGCCCAGGGCGCAACTCGCGGTTTCGCGACGACCGCCACGCGCGTCGAGGGTGGCTACCAGATCAACGGCAAGAAGATCTTTGCCTCGCTGTCTGGCGCTGCAACGGACTACAACATCACCTGCGTCGAGACGAGCGAGGACGAGATTCTCTTTCTTGCCGTCTCTGCCGACGACCCGGGCGTCGAGATTGTTGGCGAGTGGGATTCGCTCGGCATGCGAGGCACGGTCTCGCGCACGCTGCTATTTAAGGATGCCTTCGCTCCGAACAGCGCTGTGCTGCTGCCGCCCGGCATCTACAATCAGTTGGCCGAGCGCTGGCCGTACGTGTACATGACGCTGACGCCCGCCTATATGGGCCTGACCAAGGCCGTGCTCGACTTCGTGCAGGAGTACCTGTCGTCGCAGGCGCCGCCAGGCATTACCTCGCGTCGGGAGGTACCGCAGAAGCAGTACGGCTGGGCCGAGCTGCAGATCATGTACGAGCGCAGTCGCGCACTCTTCGATCGCGTCGTCGAGGAGGCACAGGTCGACCCCACGCCGGAGATGCTGCGGAGGGCGCTGGCCGCCTCGTACACGGTCATGGAGACGGCGCCGGAGGTGGCGTCGTTGGCGATTCGGGTCTGTGGCGGCCTGTCGCTGCTGAAAGATTTTCGGCTCGAGCAGTACTATCGCGATGCGCGTTGTGGCTCGACGATGCTGCCGTGGAGCGCTGAGATTTGTCTGGATCGTCTCGGGCGTTACGCGATCTTTCCCGACGACGAGCAATAGGCGTGGAGTTGCGCGACGTCGATGCTCTGCCGATTGCCTGGCGCGAACTGGGGGAGGGCGAAACCGTGCTGTTTCTGCACGGATTAGGAATGACACGGACGGGTTGGGACGCAGTGATGTGGCCGCTTGCAACCGGCTATCGGTGCGTCGCCTGGGACATGCCTGGCTATGGCGCGTCCGCGCCTCTTGAGGATTTCAGCCTGGAGGCCGCCGCCGATGCTGCCGCCGGCCTGATCGCCGAGCTTGGCGGCACAGCCCATGTCGTTGGGATGTCAATGGGCGGCATGGTTGCGTTGCAACTCGCGCTTCGGCACCCCGACGTCGTGCGGTCGCTGGTCCTCGTTGATACGAGCCCGGCCTTTGGGTTAGACGGCACTGATCCGGACGAGTGGCAGGCGGCGAGGTTGGCGCCACTCCTCGCAGGTGCCCGCATCGAGGAGTTCGCCGAACCAGTCTTGCGGGGCGTAATGGCACCCGAGCCGGACCCAGCGGCTGTTGCGTTGGCCGTGCAATCGATGTTGCGAGTGCCGATTGCCGGGCTGATGCAGACGATCGCGGCACTGCCGGCGCACGACGTGCGCGCCCGCCTCGGCGAGATCGGCGTGCCGACACTTGTGCTGGTTGGTGAGCTCGACGAAGAGACACCATTGTCCTATTCGCAGGCGCTCGCCGAGGGTATCGAGGGCGCTGATCTGCAGGTGATCCCAGCCGCCGGGCACATGACCCCCTTCGAGGCGCCGCTGGCGGTTGCGGCCTTGATCGGCGACCATCTCCAGGCAATGGAGTCGAACTAATGCAACACCGCACCTTTGACGTCTTTCGTCAGCAGCTGCGTGCCTGTGCGCTGACGGCGGGTGAGACCGTGGTCGTCTTGAGCGAGTCGACGAGTCGGTCGGTGCTGGTTGAGACTGCGCGGCTGGCCGCGGAAGACCTTGGCGGACACGTCCTTGATGTGGTTGTTCCCACGCCCGCGAACCCGGGCCCTGTTGCGATTCGCTCGACGGGGGCAAGTATCGCGCTGCAGGGTAACCCGGCGACGATCGCGGCACTCTGCGCCGCCGACCTTGTGATCGACTGCACCGTCGAGGGGCTCCTGCACGCGCCAGAATTGCCGACAATCCTCGGTGCTGGTACCCGTGTCCTGATGATCGCGAACGAGCTGCCCGAGGCCTTCGAACGCCACGCGCCCGACGACGGAACCCTCAAACGGCGAGTGTTGGCTGGTCTCGCAACGATGCGTGCTGCCACCGAGATGCATGTCACCTCTGCGGCGGGCACAGATCTCCGGATTCAATTGGCCGGCGCCTTTACCGCCGGTTCGTGGGGTGCCACGGACGGGCCGGGCACAATCGCGCACTGGCCCGGTGGGCTTGTTGTTGCATTTCCCGCTGCAGGTTCTGTTGAGGGCACGCTCGTGCTGGCTCCCGGCGATGCCAACCTGACCTTCAAGGAGTACCTCCGCGAAGCCGTCACGTTGACGATTGTCGGCGACCGCGTCACGGACATCGCCGGTGACAACCTCGCCGCCGACTTGCTGCGATCGTACCTCTCAGCGTTTGCCGAAGAAGAGGCCTACGCCGTTAGTCACGTTGGCTGGGGGATGAATCCCGGCGCGCGCTGGGACTCACTGGTGATGATCGACAAGGCCGATACGAATGGGCTCGAGTTGCGTGCCTTCGAGGGTAACTTTCTCTTTTCGACCGGCGCCAACGAGAACGCGGGGCGCTTCACGCGCGGCCACTTCGACTTTCCAATGCGTCATTGCACCGTCTCGCTTGACGGCACCGTCGTCGTCAACGACGGTCGACTCGTCTAGCTCTCGCCGAGCTCGAACATCGCGTCAAGAGCGTGACGCGAGTCGGCACGGAAGACCGGCAGCGTCTCTGGGCGAGCGCTGCCCTCGATCGAGAGCAGACCAGAGGTGGCGAGGTCGGCCACGTCCGACGTCGATCAGGACAAAGGCAGTAACCATGCGGCGCAGTCTATTCCGCGTCCCACAGCTCGGCCTTGATCGTCTCCCACGCCTCGCCCGGGTCGCCTGGCACAGCCGGGACGTAGCGCGCACCCTCGTGCTTGGTGAAGGGCGGCGTCCAGGAACCACGCTTTTGCAGGCGCTTGATGTTGTCGCGATAGACCTCGTCGACCTCAGCGTGCGACTTCGGCTCGTCCTTGAGCCAGAGGTTCTTGGGGTGGATCGGCTCGTCGTACATGTCCTTGAACAACTCGGTGCGCAGATCCTTCATCCAGTTGGAGTTGAGGTTCATGGCGCGGAAGTTGCGCAGGGCCTCGATGTCGATCACGCCGGCGCAGAAGCTGTTCGTCCCGCTCTGCGCGAGGCCAAGCACCTGGCCGTTGAAGTCCACAACGTGTCCACCGCCGCCACCGATGTCGTAGGGCTGCTCCATCTTCGGATGCACGTAGACGGGGCCGACGTTCGGGCAGACCATGTACAGCGAGTTGAAGTGCGCGTGCGCGCGGTTCTGGAGCAGCCAGGTGCCGCCAGCGTCTGGGCCGGCCTGCGTCATCGGCACGGCCTCGCTCGGGCGGTAGACGACCTCAGCACCATTGAAGGCCAGCGCGCGGATCGTCTCGGGGTACTCGCCATCGGAGCAGCAGATCGTGCCGAGATGGCCGATGTCCTTCGTCTTCAGCACGGGATAGAAGGCCTCGATGCCCTCGCCGAAGACCTCAACCCAGCGGTCGTACACGTCGTGTGGCGTGGTCGAGCGTTCGCGGCACCAGAGGTGGTTCTTGGCTGCCTTGTGCACGATCTTGCCGTTCGGACCAATCACGAACAGCATGTTGAAGAAGCGGTCGTCCATCACCTCAGGCAGGCGCGCCTTGCACTGCACGACGATGTAGGTGTCGTACTGCTTGGCGAGCGCACCGAGGCGTTGAGTCTCGGGGCCTGGCAGGTCGATAAACAGATCGCGCGCCGCGACGGTGTGGGGAATGTCGAAGATCTCGTCTGTAAAGCCGGTCAGCGCGCCCTCGGCGAGTGCGATCAATCGCACGGGCATGTTGATGCCGATAATCGAGACGGCCGCGTGGATGGCATCCTCGATCACGTCGAGGTTGCGCGCGATCTCGCTGCGCTGCGAGATGCCGCGCACCACGGTCGAGAGTCCTACTGCCATGTAGGGCGCAACGGGCCCCGTCTGTTTTGCCATGTTCGACCTCCGCGGGGGATCGTAGAGCACGCGAGGCGTCCGGTTTCTTGACGGCGGGGGATGAAAAGTGGATAATGGATCCAATCTCTCTTTGGAGGATCGTTTTAGATGGCAGTAATCGAGACGGCCGCGAACGTTGCAGCGCGGACTGGTGCGCAGTTTCTTGAGGGGCTTCGCAACGATGTTGATCGCGAGATCTGGATCGGTGGCGAGTGCGTTACCAACCCGATGGACCACGAATTGCTGCGTCCTGGCGCCGAGGCGGTTGCCCGTGTCTACGACACCCAGCACGAGCATGCCGAGATCTGTCTCGCGCCGAATCCGGATGACGGTAAGTTGGTCAATCGCACGCACCTGATTCCCCGCTCGAAGGACGATCTCGAGAAGCGCCGCGCGTCGATGGAGATCATCGCGGCTGCGACGGGCGGCATGATGGGGCGCGTTCCGGACTATCTCAACGTCACCTTCGCCTGTTTTGCGGGCGCGTCCGAGGTGTGGGCGCGGCGCGGCAACGAGCGCGGTGCCGAGAACATCGTCAACTATCAGAAGTTGATGCGCGACAAGGATCTTTCGACGACACACGCGATTATGAATCCGGTCGCGGATCGTTCGAAGCCCGAGGCCGAGCAGTTGGGCGGCGAGATCTCGCTGCACAAGGTGGGCGAGACGAGCGAGGGTATCGTCGTGCGTGGCGCGCGGATGCTCGCCACGCTGGCGCCGTTCTCCGATGAGATCTCGATCTATCCCGGTTCGGATCTACGACCGGGTGACGAGAAGTTTGCTGTCGCCTTCGCAATTCCGATGAGCACGCCGGGTCTGCGCTTTATCTGTCGCGATTCGTTTTCGAAGCCGAAGAGCACCTTCGACTATCCGCTCAGTGCGCGTTTCGACGAGATGGATGCCGTCGTGGTCTTCGACGATGTTGTGGTTCCGCACGATCGCGTCTTCCTCGATGGTGACGTCGTCGGCTACTCCGAGGTCATCACCGATTCGGGCTGGCGCGGGCACATCATGCATCAGGCGTTTACGCGGGCCTATGTGAAGCTGATGTTCGCCTTCGGACTTGGCCACACGATGGCCGACATGACCGGTGTTGGTCGCTTCGACCACGTCCAGGAGAAGCTCGGCCAGATTTGGAACATGACGGAGTTGACGCGCTCCGCGCTCGTCGCCGCGGAGGCCGACTCATACCTCGATAGTCACGGCGTCTGGTACCCGCATGATCGTCCGTTGATGGCGCTGCGTGGCGAGATGCCGAAGTGGCTCCCGAAGACGCATGAGTTGTTGCAGCTGGTCGGTGGCGGCTCGTTTATGGCGACGCCATCAGAGGCCGACTTCAACTCGGCGATCCGAGGCGACATTGAGAAGTACTTCCAGGCGGCCGGTGGCGACGCCGAGCGTCGTGTGCGGGTCTTCCGTCTCGCTTGGGACTTCATCGGTTCGGATCTTGGTGGCCGCAGCGAGTTGTACGAGCGCTTCTACCTATCGGACTCGTGGCGCATGACGCAGCTGGCGTATCGCACGGCGGACACGACGTTTGCCGAGTCGCTGGTCGAGCAGTTTCTGCACGACTAATAGTCAATTGCTTAACAATAACGGAAGATTGTTTGCTTTGGGATCGGATCCCAAAGCAAACGTGAACCTCTCAGCGAGAACTACTTCAGCCGAACAAAGGTGGTCTGAAGCGGATTGTCGAGCCCGTTGATCAGGCGCATCGTCTGGCGCGGTCCCGGCGCGGTGTAGCTCTCCCCGGCTGTCGGCGTAGCGCCGGGGCCACCGTCGTTGTAGAGCGGGTGGTAGCCGTTGCCCTGGGCGGGGATCTTCACCGCGATCAGCTTGCGCATCGCAGCCTCGCTGCCCTTCAGCACGATGTCGATCTGATTCTCGCTGTCGTCCTGGAGGCACTGATTGAACTGCTTGGGCGTGGCCTTCACAGTGCGGTCGGCGATGCCCACCACCGTGAGCGGCTCACCATCGATCAGGTACTGATGGTTCGACTCAATGATCGGCACGAGTTTGCCCGACTGGGAGCGTGCTACTAGTTGGAAAAACTTGCGGTACTCGTTGGGATACATAGCGCGCAGTCCATCCGGAGAGAACGCCCCGCCGATGGTTGCGATGCGCACGCGGTATTGAGCATG